>JBDUCB010000195.1:0-9197 GCA_040003695.1 bacterium | reverse complement strand
GTCAACCGAACGCCAGCTATCGAAGTTGGAACACCGCCGCCACTACTGCCTGCTGAGAAACCAAAACCACAGGTTATTCGCAAGAGCGTCGTCTTGAACGGTGAAGCCCTGTCGCTGCCGAAGCCGCCGTATCCCATCATCGCCAAGCAGCTACGCATTCAGGGAACGGTGAATGTGCAGGTGTTGATTAGCGAAGCTGGAGAGGTGATTTCCGCGAAGGCTGTATCAGGTAATGCTTCGTTAGTGACTGCAGCGCAGCAAGCGGCACTACAGGCACGCTTTTCACCAACGTTGCTCGGCGAACAGCCGGTGAAGGTTTCAGGAATAATTACTTACAACTTCGTGCTTGCTCCGTAAATCCCGAGTAATCAATCAGTTTTTCAATTGCCGGGGTTTGTTTCAGTTGCCCGCCAAATAAAGAGGTACGCGAATGTGAATCCGCGTACCTTCTCGCCATTCTTGCAGAAAACCAACTCTCGAAAACATCACGGCAGATTCCGAACCACGCCACGCGCTTTCCCGGTCATCACTTCCTTACCATGTTGATTACGACATACCCAGGTCGACGCCATCTTGATGAATTGTTCTCCTGGCTCCCACTCCGTCACTGTCACTTCGCAATTAATGGTATCGCCGGCGAAGACAGGGCGTTGAAACTCAAAGGTCAGCTCGCGAGCTATGAAGTTTAGATCGCCGCCGATCTTGGTTGGCAATGTGGCAGTGAGCAGCCCGTGGGCCATCAAGCGTCCCTGTTCATCAGGCTGCAAGTGATGCTCACCTTCATCGCCGGAGAACTTCGCGAATAGGCGAATGTCTTCTTCCGTGAAAGTGCGTTGCCAGGAGATTGCGTCACCTATTTGCATTGTCCGACTGTCGCAGAAAAGCCCTATACCGGCATGAACGGCTTCAGTTTCTTTTCAATCGCGGCCTGGCAGACACCGCAAAACGGTTGGTTAAGATTGCGCATGCGGCAATTAAATTCGGGCCGGTAGACGCGGCAGTGGTAATAGTCTCCACCTTCAAAGAGTCCAATTGTTCCCGCTGGTACCGGCGAAGGTTGTGGATCACAGTTGCCGCAATTTGCATTTTGTGTGGTCGGCACCGGCGTCGAAGCTTGTATGAAACTCCGCCACTTGGTTGTCGCCCGGTTCTTGTTGGTGGTGATATTTGGTTCGCTCGGCTCGCTGCCGGAATGGTTGTCATGGCCATCGTCGGCGACGCAGCCCTGGTAGTATTCATATTCATCGGCAAGACCAAACGCGCTATGGCCCATCTCATGCAATGCGATTTCTATAGCGTTCGGCGCCTTGGAAAAGGTTGGAACTCGTCCGCCCGAGCCGCCATGAATGGGGCTGTTAACCTGAAGCAGAGCCACATGCCACTGTGGCAGCAGCTTTTTCACTACATCGACTACGCGGTCGGTCTTTCCCTCGAGCAGGCGACGGATGCGCTTATCTTTACAAAACGTCGCTTCGAAATAAGTGCGCGGTTTCGCTCCCGTGCCGCCGCAGTCGGTGGGATCTGTTGCGCCGCTGTCCGTTGAGGTGACGTCCACACGATAGACATTGATGCCGGCGCGTAAGCGATCATACGGCGCAGTCGTCAACAGAGTGTTTGCAAACTGTTGCGCATCGGTTGCGAACTGGGCCATCTCAGCGCTGCGATATCCTTCAGATACCAGCACCACGTTCCAGCGCTGCGTCGGCAATCCGGCATCCGCAATTTTAGTCAATCCCAAAACTTCTCCATTTGAGGCCATGGTGTTCTCCTTTCTGGCTGGTTCGATTGAGGCGCCTTACTTCTTGAGTTTGAAGCGCGCGATCTCTTCGGCGGGTCCGGTAGCCAGGGAACGCATCGCCGCCATTCCTTTTGGCGCGCCTTCAGCTTCAATCTCGGGCGCACCACTACTTCTGGAGAGTGTTACTTCGTGGCTCTTGCCAGTATCCGGAACGACAACCACAAACTTTCCCTTTCGTTTCGGCGCCGGCAGACGCGAGATGCCCTCTTCAGGATCTTCCGGAAAAACCTCGATGTCGTTTCTGGTCGGATTGTGCAACACACGTCGAAAGAGCGTCTTGTCTTGATCGTTCTTAACTTCGGCCCAGAAACCTTTGTGCTCTTCATAACCTTTTAAAGGATCGGAAGCCGGCACCGTCATATCTACGGGTTGCTGTGATACCAGTTTCACCTGGTCGCCTTGATAAGAGAAAGTTAGGCGCATGGCCTTTGGCGATTTTGCTGAAGTCTCAGCAGCCTTGAGGGAGGTTTTCGATGATTTTACGGAAGCCTTCTTCGACTTCGTCGGAGTCTTACGCGACGCTGGTTTTGTAGCAGACTTTCGCGCCGTTGTTTTCTTCCCTGCTTTTCGGGGTCTTGTGCCTGCGGCGCGTTTGACTGATTTTTTTCTCGCTGCCGCGTTGCGAGTTGATTTTGCCGCAGCCTTGCGTGCTATTGCCTTCGCGGCTCGCTTAACTGATTTTGCTTTCTTCGCAGGCTTGCGCGCTTTTGCCTTAGCCGCAGACTTATGTGAGCCGGGTTTTGCCGCCGCTTTCTTAGCTTTTGCCATCGGTCTACTCCTTCTGAACTTAGCTACTCGTGGAAATATTTCTGCCGGTCATGATGTTCGAATGCTCGCACGCTGCGACACTACCGCGCTCAACGTTTAAGCACATATCGGTGATGCAAGGACGCTATTGCCGGACTGCAAGGCTCCGGCCGGGTTATTGGTAAGACAATGCGAGGCGTTTTTATCTCAGCTCGAATACGGAAGTCAATGACTAGAAGGCACGGGGAATGTCCCGGTTCGGCTTCCTCTGTGCGTTCTCAGTGACCTCTGTGTCTCTGTGGTGAATTACCCTCAGCAAAAACTCACCACAGAGACACAGAGAACACACAAAGGCAGCACAAAGATTTTCAAATTAGGATACTAGCCAAGGCACAGGACTCGGGTCGCCAGGTTAAATCTAAACTCCAATACTTTACCGCACCGTTCATTCTGATCAGCATGCATCAGCGTATTCCAGGGTTAATCATTTAACTCAGTATCCGCAACCGGTTCGCGAGCCCAAAACACAAAATCGGTAACCGCCGGCTCGGCGCCGATGGATCGGATCAACTGCGCAATCTGGCCGCGGTGATACCAGGAATGACCGAACAACTGCGTGAGTATTTCCTCAATGGTGTTGCGAAAACGTGGGCCTTCGTAACTCTGGTACTCAAAAACGCGTGCTAGCTCTGAATCAGTGAGTTGAGCGAGATAGTCTGACCACAGGCTTTCCATTTGTGAAATTTGACTGCGCAGATCGGAGAGCGTCACATCGTGCGGAAAGAGTTCGGCATTGTCTTTGGCAATCCCGAAGCGAAACAACCACATACGCCGGGCAGCAACAATGTGGCCCAACAGATACACAGCCTTACGAAAACCTTCAGATTCGCGGAATTCGTCGGGCACCGCATCGAGCGAAGCCAACGTCTTCGCGTGGCTGTCTTTCTCATACTCAAACCAGCGGCGATAACGATCGATAAAGGTCGCGCTCATTCGTTCCTTCAGTTCTGCAAGACTTAATCACCCGCCCGCTACAAGCAGGCGGTACTGACCTGCCTACTGCTCCTGCCTACTGCTCCTGCCTTACCAACCCATGCGCTCGCGCAGTGCCGTGATGTGCGCCACGTGATGACGTCCGTGCCAGGCATAGAGCGCTACATTCTTGTTGAGGCTAACAGTGCCCTGCTCGGGATGCTGAAAGGTGCGCTCGAAATCTTCATCCTTGAGCGAGCGCAGAAACCAAACCCATCGCAGGTGCAAGGCATCAAGCAGATCGAGCGAAGGTTCAATTGGCGACACACGCGCGTCCCGCAATTGTGCCCAGCGGTCTTCGAAGTAAGGTTTTA
This sequence comes from bacterium, assembly GCA_040003695.1. Lineage (GTDB taxonomy): Bacteria > Acidobacteriota > Blastocatellia > Pyrinomonadales > Pyrinomonadaceae > PSRF01. Next base: position 5,306 of record JBDUCB010000195.1, on the reverse strand, counting down.
TTGTTGGCTCGTCTTCGGTGATTGCGAGTTTGAAGCGAATGTAACTGTTCAGGTGACTTTCAGGCACGTGATGAACCACTTGCCTGATTGTCCAACCGGCGGGCCGGTAAGGCGTATCAAGTTGTTCGCTGCTAAGTCCGGAAACTGCAGCTCGCATCTTTTCAGGAGTGGCTGCAATCTGATCGATCAGAGCTGCTCTTTCTGGCGCTGAAAGAGTTCCAGTAAAACTAAACTGTCCGATGGGGTAGCGAAGATCCATTGTTGCCTCCAGGCTATTTATACGACCGCTTAACGCAAACTAAAGTTTGCGCTACAGCTTTTGTCGGGCTTATGCTCGCGCGGCTTATATTTTATACGAAAGTTCCACCGCGCCAATCAATGACTGAAACAGCAGACGTAGTAATTATCGGCAGTGGAATTGTCGGTTCGAGTGTCGCCTATCACCTCGCGGAGCAGGGTTGCACTAATGTCCTCGTAATTGAGCGCGAAGCGCATCAGGGCAAAGGCTCGACCGGCAAGAGCATGGGTGGCGTACGCGCGCAGTTTGCGACTGACGTAAACATACAGATGTCGCGTTACTCCATTGATTTTTTTTCGAACTTCGATCAGGTGGTGGGCCAACCGGCCGATTATCGTGCGCACGGCTACCTGTTTTGCGCAACGAACGAACGGCACCTTGATTATCTGAAAGCAAATCGTCAACGCCAGCTCGCATTGGGAGTAAAGAATGTAGAGCTCGTCTCGCGCGAAGATATTCTCCAGTTCGTTCCGCAACTGCGCGCTGACGACATCATTGGCGGCACGTTTTGTCAGACGGACGGCTTCGTTGATCCACACAGCGTGATGATGGGCTTCATGTTGAAGGCGCGGGAGCGCGGCGTCAGATTGTGGCTGGACACTCAAGTAACTGGCATCGAAACGGCTGGGAGCGCAGACATCTTGTCTGCATCTGGTTTCGAGGCGGGCGTCGCCCGCCGTGTCTCCGGCGTCCACACCGCTCGCGGCTTTGTCTCCACCCGCATCGTCGTCAACGCTGCCGGACCCTGGGCCGCGGAAGTTGCGCGCATGGCAGGCGCGGAATTGCCGGTTGAACCTCTCCGCCGTCAATTGGTCCCCACCGAGGCTTTCGATAAATTACCGCGTCGGTTTCCTATGGTTATCGATATGTCCACCGGATTTCACTTTCGTCGCGAAGGCAAAGGAATTCTGTTGGCATGGAACGATCCGGAAGAAACAGTCGGGTTCAAGACGGAGTTTGATCCAACGTTTGTTGAAAAGATACTCACGCGCGCGGCTGATCGCGTGCCTTGTCTGGTTGATGCTGAAGTAAACCCGCGACGCGCCTGGGCCGGACTATACGAGATGACACCCGACCATCATGCCGTCATTGGGCCAGCTTCAAATGTCGGCGGTTTGTATTTCGTCAACGGCTTCAGCGGTCATGGCGTAATGCACTCGCCCGCTTCGGGTCGCATCGCGGCTGATCTAATTTTGAATGGTAACTCCAACCTCATCGACGCGCGGACGTTAGGCGTGGAACGCTTTTCTGAAGGTCGGCTGCTGCACGAGACGGCGGTATTGTGATTCACAATCAGCGCGTGGAGCTGTTTTTATCCTTGGTTGACTGCTCTCTTTCTGCCTTCCACTTGGAGCGTTTTTGCGGAGACAGTAATTCTAAAGAAAAAGTTCACCCGGATCACATGCGAACAAGCTCGGTTGCTAACTTATATGCTTTACTCGCCACGTGGAAATCGCATCCATGGTTGAGGCATAGACTTCGTCTTGTGGAATGCCGAGAGTCTTGGGGACTCTCAAGGAATGATCGCCGCCTTCCACGACGTGGAGTGTTGCAGGCAGGTGATGTTTTTTGATTGTGGCGCGCAACTCGTCGGGTGAGCCGAAGGCATCGCGCGAGCCTTGGACGAAAAGCATCGGTGATTTGATTTGCGGCAAGTGCGCGTCGCGAAGCTTGTCAGGACGACCGGGTGGATGTAGGGGATAACCAAGGAAAACTAAACCTGCGAGTTCGATCGGTTCGTTTCCGCCAAGCTTGATCGGTCCCGGTTTCTCTGCATCGCTAGCAGTTATCTTTGAGTCAGTGCTTTTCGACAATCGCGTGTTCTTGTCCGGTCTTGTTAATCCTGTGAATCCTGTCCAGTCTGCCGCGACCTGCGATGCAATGCGCCCTCCCATCGACTTGCCACCAATCACAATACGGTTACTTTTTAACTTCTTGTGATTGCGCGCGGCTGCGATGACCGACAGGTAACAAGCTTCGAGTTTCGCTTTGGGATCCGGAACGCGCCGGCCTTGTTCCATATATTGAAAGTTAAACGTAACGACATCAAAGCCGCGCTCCGCCAGCCCGGCGGCAAACAGTCGCATGAAGGGATGCAATTGATTTGCGCCGGCGCCGTGCCCAAGGATCAGACTCACGGCAACGCGCAGTTTCTTTGCAGCGGGATAGAGTAGTGCACTTACCCTATCGCCATCGTTGATTGTGATTGTGAGTTTCTCTGTATTAATTGCCATCACAATGAGCGAACACCTACGGCACCTTCTCGGTCAATAGCGGGACTAGTTTCTCTTTTAACTTGCCGGCTTCGTCGCGCACCGTAGCGCCGAAGATTATCAGTGGTTCGGGTTTCGAATCCCACTCGGCATTGGGACCATACAGGTAAAAGGCATCCCAGACGATTCCCGGACTGTCAGCTTGAGGATTGTCCTGTTTCGCAAACCAACGTCCGACTATTTTCTTCTCGTCCCAGAAGTGTGTCGCCCTGCCGTCGGTTAGCACCCCGCTTGTCCAACCCCATCTCGAGCGCGCGTCGGTCGGCAGCATTGAAAACCAGATAACATAGACACGCAATCTGGCCGAGGGATTCTTTTCAAGAATTTCTCTTTGCACCCGCCGGGCACCGACCAAACACGTGGGTCAGGTTGGGGAAAGCAGAAGCAAAAGACGCGGTTCGCCTTTGTCCCGATTGAACCGCACCTGCAGTTCTTCGATGTTGTTCAGGTCGGTGAGAGCCGCGTTGGAGTTCGGCTTTATCGACCCAATCACACCGGCAATGACCGCGGCCACGGCGACCAATGCGATGATCAGCCATTTCCAACGTGAGTTTTGCAGTTGCGTTCTCATCTTTTGAAGCTTAAGTACTTGAACTCTCAACGAAGCTTGAGCTTCTATTAATAATCACACGCCGAATTGTCGCAGGTGATGATCGACATGCAGGTAGCCCCAACGATACCAGTCTCGATCGGCCATCAGCCCGAAGAGCGGATGGGGGTGCCATTCAAAATCTCTCTGCGAACGCGAGAAGCGTTCAATAATCGCAACAAGTTCCGCCCGATCCTTTTCGAATTCGACCGGCGCAGTGCCGCCTATTTCCTGATTCATCTCTGGACGCGTCGGCACGCCGTGCGGCCAGGGCACCGGCGCGTAAAGCGCAAGCCACTTCACAACACTTCGGTGCAGCAGGTTTCCAGTTTGGCTAACCGTTTTGTCTCCGGTGCCGGCTTTGAAAGAATCGGTGAGATGACAAATCATCTGGTGCGCAGACATTTTTCCCCAACGCCGTTGGCTATTAGGTCTGACCTGAAGCAAACGGTTCCGCAACTGTTCTCTGTCGAGTTGATTGCTCAGACTCTTCATTGATTCATGGCGTCGTGATTCATTCCTCAACGAAAATACGTGGAACTCGTTGACCGATGCCGCAGGTAACTTCATACGAAAGTGTTCCGGCGGTCTTCGCGAGATATTCAGCCGTAACTGACAGACCGGCGCTCTCGCCCATCAGCACCACTTCATCATTAAGCTCAATGCCTGGAACATTCGTCACATCAATCAACGTCAGGTCCATTGAGATGCGACCGATGACGGTAGCAAACACACCGCGAATGATCGCATGGCCGCGATTGGATAACGCGCGCATGTACCCATCATCGTAGCCGATCGGGATTGTCGCCACGAGCGTCTTTCGCGAGGCTTCGAACGTGCAGCCATAGCCAACCGTCTCGCCTTCGGGCACCCACTTAAGCAGAGTGATGCGCGAATGCAGCGACATGACTGGATGAAAATCCTGTTCGCGATCCGAAGGTGAAAGAATGTCTCGCCACAATCCGTACAAGACGCCGCCGGGCCGCACCATGTTTCCCCAACTCCCAGACTCTGAAAAGACGCCGGCGGAGTTGGCCAGATGTCGAAAAGTAGGGTCATAACCTTGCTCGCCCAAAGCAGCGACAGCATTTTGGAAGCGCTGAATTTGATCGTGGGTTAAGGGTTCGCACGATGGTTCATCAGCAGCCGCAAAGTGAGTCATCAAGCCGTCGACGCGAATGTTCTTAAATCTCTTTAGTTGCTGCGCGAATTCTGCCACTTCGTCAAAACGAACGCCCAGCCGTCCCATGCCAGTATCAATCTTCAAATGAACATCGGCGACCACGCCACGATCGCGCGCCGCTCGATCAATTGCTTCCAACATGTCCAGACGGTAAACAACGGGTACGAGCGAATGCTGAAGACAAAGCTCTGCCTGGCCTTCCCAAAAGCCGGCGAGGCACAGTATCGGTCGCGTAATGCCGGCGGTTCTTAATTCAATTCCCTCTTCCGGCAAAGCAATCCCAAACCAACTTGCGCCTTCGCGTTCAAGACGGCGCGCACACTCCACCGAGCCATGGCCGTAAGCGTTAGCCTTAACGACGGCCATCACGTTCACATCTGGGCCAACATGGTTCTTAACGAGATGAAAATTCGCGGCGAGCGCGTCGAGATTGATCTCGGCCCAGGTGGGACGCCGTCCTGAGGTCACGATTGGCGGCTTGGTGTTTTGAGCAGACGAGATCATTCGCGGTAGAGATTATCAAACCGCATGCTGGATGGAGTAAAGCGAAGACGGATCGTGTCGGTGGGACCGTTACGTTGTTTGGCAACGATGAGTTCAGCAACATTCTTTTCGTCGTCCGGCATACTGTCGCGCTCTTCGGGAGTTTTGTACTGCTCGGGCCGGTAGATGAAAGCGACGACGTCGGCGTCTTGCTCCAAGGCTCCCGATTCGCGCAGATCAGCAAGTTGGGGCCGGTGATCGGAACGCGATTCCGGCGCACGCGAAAGTTGGGACAATGCAACCAAGGGGATGTTCAACTCTTTTGCCAAGCCTTTTAGTTCGCGCGAGATCTGGGAGACTTCCTGCTGCCGCGACTCAAAGCGTTTGGCCGATCCGGTCATCAACTGAAGATAGTCAACCACGATCAGATCGAGTCGTTTCTGTTCAGCCGCCAGACGGCGGGCCTTGGCGCGCATTTCC
>JBDUCB010000217.1:0-9222 GCA_040003695.1 bacterium | reverse complement strand
GCCGTGGCAGCGGGAAGTGTACGAGTGCTGGTTGGTTATGACTTTTTAACGCCAATTGCTACTAGTGACCTGACGATTACAGTGCCGGTTGACGATGAAATGGATCGGCTTACTGCGGACATGATCTCTTCGCGTCCCGAGTTTGCGCAGTTTGAAGCCGAGCGTCAGGCGGCGGCGCATGAGGTGAGAATCGCCAGAGAGGAGCGTCTGCCTCAACTTTCATATTCGATCAACGGCGGCTTTGATACCAACTCGATGCGGCCATCCATACTTAAGGAACACTCGGGCGTGTCCGCCGCTTTTAATCTATCGGTACCGATTTTCGATTGGGGCGCGAGTCGCAGCCGGGAACGCCAGGCGCGCTTGCGCGAACAAATTGCTGAGTCGCAGCGCGCGCTCGCTCTACGTGGCTTTGCGGAACAGTTTTATTCCGCGCGCGCCCAGGTGGTCTCGGCTGCCGCTCGCATTCGGCTTGCGGCCGCAGGCATCACTTTAGCCGAGAACAATCTCAATGGTTCGATCGCGCGATACCGCACTGGCGAGGCCCAGATTATCGAAGTTACTGATGCAGAGACAACGCTGGTGGCGCAACGGCAGGCGTTCTATCAAGCGCTCTTCGATTATCAAGTGGCGCTCGCACGTTTGCGGCAAGCGGCAGGCCGCTAAGCGTGGAATGATGCAAAGCTTGGCGCAAACAGGCCCTCTCCCCCGCCCTCTCCCAATGGGAGAGGGAGAAAGACAAGCTGAAGTTTTGTCGGACAGATAATCATGGACCAAACAAATCCATCAGCACCAAACCGCACTGCAAGCGATAGCGATCGGGGCAGAAGTTCAGCCACTAGCGCGGTCTCGAATGAAGATCGAGATACTGAACACTGGCTGGGCATTCGACGCGAACGGTTGGCGCGTGATCGCCGCCGCAATCTGATCATTGTCGCGTCGGTTGCAGTCGTTGCATTAATCGCTTTGCTAATAATTGTTTGGCGCTGGCGCAATTCGGCTGCGACTGAAACAGCCACAGCGGTAATCGTCAGCGTCCGCGTTGCCAAGGCTGAGCGTCAACCAATTTCCGCCCAGGTTTCCGCAGTAGGCACCATTTTCCCGCGCGACAAAGCTGAGGTGGCCGCTAAAGTCAGCGCGCAAATCAAGCAAATGGCCCTCCTGAAAAATAAGATAGTGAGGGCCGGCGAAGTGATTGCCGTGCTGGAGTCGCGCGACTTAGTGGCCCAACGTAACGAAGCTGTCGCTGCGTTGCGTGAGGCCCAGGCAAATGAGCGCAGCGTTGTTACCGGAAGCATTCCACAAGCTAATGCACAGGATGAAAAAGCGCTGCGCGATGCGCGCGCCAAAGTTGCAAACACGCGAGCAACGTACGAACGTCGTCGTGCGCTGTATGAGCGCGGCGGCATTTCCAAAAAAGATCTGGAAGCTTCGCAACTTGAAGTGACCACTGCGGAAGACGAACTGCGGCTCCAGGAGCAGACAGTAGATCTTCGCACCCGCTCATTGAATCCAAACGATCGCGCATTGGCCCAGGCGCGCACCGCGCAGGCACAACAACATCTAGCGACCGTCGATGCCCAACTGAGCTACGCAACCATTCGCGCGCCTATTACTGGAGTAGTCACTGATCAATTTCAGTATCAGGGTGAGTTTGCCGCAGCCGGAGCCAAGCTGGTTACAATTTCCGACATTAATCAGGTGATCGTTAAGGCTCCCTTCTCCGACACCGTAACCGCGAACCTGAATGTTGGTGACTCGGCCACTGTCTTACCTACAGATCAAGCTGCTGAACTAATGACCGGTCAGGTTTCACTTGTCAGTCGTGCCAGTGATCCGACTAACCGCACCGTCGAAGTTTGGGTCACGCTCGGTAACGGGGCTGGCACGTTACGCGCCAACGGAGCTGCGCAAGTAACAATTGCAGCGCAAACGAAAACAGATGCAATCGTAGTTCCGACTTCAGCTGTCACTCTTGACGCTACCGATTCGAATGAGGGCACGGTGATGGTGGTTGACACCAGCAATTTGGCTCACGAAACAAAAATCACCGTCGGCATTCGCACGCCTGAGTTTGTGGAGATAGCATCCGGCTTGCAGGCCGGCGAAACGGTGGTGATTGAAGGAAACTACGCGCTACCCGACGGAGCCAAGGTCGAAATTAGCGAAGACAAACAGGGTGAAGACAAGGACGCCGCGTCCGAGGAGAAGAAGAAGGAGCCATGATACTCGCCCGGCTCGTCTCCAATCAGTCGCGCGCCGTCATGGTAATCATCGCGCTGTTTTGCGTAGGCGGCATCTACGCTGCCTGGCAATTGCCGGTGGCGATTTTTCCGCAAACAAACTTCCCGCGCATCGTCATTATCGTCGAAAACGACGTCGTTCCAGCGCCGCAAACTCTCGTCTCTGTTACTCGTCCGATAGAAGAAGCGATGAACGGCATCCCGGGCATTGTGCGCATCAAGTCAACTACTGCCCGAGGCGCTGCGGAAGTCAGCTTGTTCTTCGATTGGCGTGTAGACATTCTGCAATCGCTGCAACTTGTTCAGGCGCGGTTATCGCAACTTTCCTCCTCGCTGCCGCCAACCGCGCGCATCACAAATGTCGAGCGCCTCACGTTCGCAGTTTTTCCAGTAGTCGGTTACAGCCTGACTTCCGACAAGCGCGACCTCGCCAGCTTGCGCGATATCGCCACCTACACAATTCGGCCGCGGCTAGCGCGTTTGCCGGGCATCGCGAACGTAGGCGTCGCGGGCGGCAAAGCGCGCGAGTATCACGTGACGCTCGATCCCGATCGCCTTGTTGCGCACAACGTGTCAGTGCAACAAGTCGTAGATGCCGTAAAGAATTCCAATATTCTTGCTTCACCGGGATTGATTGAAGAAAACCATCAACTCGAGCTGGCGCTGATTAATGGCCAAGCGAAAAAGCCGGAAGACTTGAACGCGATCGTGGTGGCAACTGTGAACGGAGCGCTGGTGACACTCGCCGACGTGGCTACGATTGGATCGGGAGTGGAGCCGCAGTACACGATTGTTACCGCAGATGGAAAGCCGGCGGTCCTTGTCAACATAAACCGCCAACCGGACGCGAATACCGTTGCCGTCGTTGATGAAGTAAAGGCAGAGCTGGCAGCGATGCGTAACGAAGTGCCGAAAGACGTGCGCATCGCAGCGTATTACGATCAATCGCTGCTGGTGCGCGAGTCGATCAGTTCAGTGCGTGACTCGATCCTCATCGGCCTGCTGCTTTCCGTCGTCATCCTTTTCGCTTTTTTGCGCAACTGGGGCACGACCTTTGTCGCCATCCTTGTGATACCAGTAACGGTGTTGGTCACTTTTCTCGCAATGTGGTTGGCGGGACTTAGCTTTGATTTGATGACGCTTGGTGGCGTCGCTGCCGCGATTGGTTTGGTTATCGATGATGCAATTGTCGTGGTTGAAAACATCTACACGCACATGTCGCGCGGCCAGTCGCGGCGCGCGGCCGTGCAGAGTGCGATAAGCGAGATCACCGTACCCATTATTGGATCGACTATTACTCCGGTAGTTGTATTTCTTCCACTCACTTTGCTTACCGGCATAACGGGTGTGTTCTTTCGTTCGCTCGCGCTAACTATGGCGGTGGCTCTTTTGACTTCGCTGGTGCTTGCCTTGTTTTTCACTCCCGTTTTGGCTGAGCGTTTTGTCAAAGCCAAAGTCAAACAAAATGGCACGGATGAAACTCCTGAAGAATCGCGCGAGACGGCATTAAGAGCTGATGAGCTTGAGGAAGAACGCGAAGGCGGGCGGGTCCTGACCGCCGTTAGAAAACGCTACGAATCAGTACTGGAACACGCACTCGATAATCGTTGGGCCGTTATCGTTGTCATGCTGTTGGTGTTGCTGGGCTCTTTGGTTATTTATCGCTTTCTTGGTTCGGAGTTCATTCCGGAGTTCGACGAGAGCGCTTTCATTCTCGACTACCTCGCACCGGCGGGCGCGTCGCTCCAGGAAACAGATCGCATGCTGCAGCACGTCGAGCAATTGATTCGCGAAGTACCAGAGGTGGAAAGCTATTCGCGGCGCACCGGTCTTGAGCTCGGTCTGTTCATAACTGAACCCAACAAGGGCGACGTGGCAGTGAAGTTGAAACCAGGACACTCGCGTCCGACTGACGAAGTCATCAGCGACTTGCGCGCAGAAGTTGAGAAATCGGAACCAGCGTTGGAAATCGAGTTCCTCGGTATTCTGCCCGACATGATTGGCGACCTTACCAGTTCCCCTGAGCCGATTGAGATCAAGCTCTTCAGCGAGGATGCAAATGCGCTGCATGAAAAGGCGCAAGAAGTCGAAGCTACGATCCGGAAACTGAAATACGTAGTGGACACAAAGAGCGGTGTGATTGTCAGCGGTCCGGCAGTGACTTTCAACATCGATCCGGAACGCGCTGCACGCCTTGGCGTGACCGCTGCCGACGTGGCCAGCACCGTCACTACGGCCATGAGCGGCGACGCGAGCACTACCATCCTTCAGCAGGATCGGCTGATTGCAGTGCGCGTGATCTTTCCACTCGAGTCACGCAATTCACTCGACAAGCTGCGCGCGCTTCAGGTTCGTTCATCATCGGGAACGCTGCTGCGTCTGGACCAAGTGGCCGATATTGAATACGACAAAGGCCAAACCGAAATTGCGCGCGACGGTTTGCGGCAAACAGTTGCCGTCACCGGCAGGTTGGAAGGCCAGGACCTTGGCACAGGCATCGCGGAAATCAAGACTTTGCTGGCAAAGGAAGTGAAATTTCCGCCGGGCATGACCATCGAATACGGCGGCCTTTATCAGGAACAGCAGGCGAGTTTCAAAGAACTAGCGCTCGCGCTTTTTCTGGCAGTAGTGCTGGTGTTCGTCACGCTGCTAATTGAGTTTCGTTCGTTTACCCACCCGATCTCGATCGTTGCCGGCGCTGTTCTCGCACTGGGTGGTGTACTGCTCGGCTTGTTCATCACGCGCACCACGCTCAACGTCGTTTCACTGATGGGCATGATCATGGTCGTAGGTATCGTCGCCAAGAATGGCATCCTGATGCTTGATGTGGTCGAGGATCATTTGGCGGCGGGCGACACTTTGCGCGAGGCACTTTTGCGATCAGGTCGACGACGCTTTCGTCCGGTGCTGATGACTTCGTTGGCTGCAATTTTGGGAATGTTGCCGCTGGCTCTCGCGCTTGGAGCAGGCGCAGAACTTTTACAACCATTGGCAATTGCCGTTATCGGTGGATTGGCGGTAGCGCTGTTGCTGTCGCTGGTAGTGACGCCGACTGTGTATGCGATGTTAAGCCGCGAGCCAAAACGCTAAGGTACTTCCTATTTAGAGACAGGTTTTTACAGTTGGTAAGAACGATCCACGAAAGTACATGAACTTTCACGAAAACAATTTAGTGTTGTAGTGTGATTTATTGAATCGTCTACTTCTTCTCTTAGATTAGACATTAGCAAGAGTAGGGATCATTTGCGTATCATTACAAGTGGCCAACTAACTTTAGCACGCGAATCATCCAGTTGAACCAAAGCCTCCACTGCCTCGATCAGTTTCGTTGATCTCATCAGCCCAGACCGGTGTGGGCATGATTATTTTTTCGACGATCAACTGGCAAATCTTACTTTGCGCAGGTAGATGGATTGCATCGTCGCCGGTGTTGTAAAGCAGGCAACCAATCTCGCCGCGATAATCTGCATCGATGACTCCCGACAAAACGTCCAAACCCGTTCGCATCGCCAGACCGGATCGCGGCGCTATCCGCCCGTAGTGACCCTCCGGAATCGCAACTGCCAAACCCGTGCGCGCAAGAACTCGTCGCCCCGGTTCAATTGTCAAACCCTCAATTGAATAGATGTCCAAGCCCGCGGCCAATGAGCTACCGCGCTCGGGCAATACCGCTCTCGGATCCAACCGCTTGAAACTCAAGAGCCGTGACTCCGTCTCTTCAGCTTTATCGAGGCAGTAAGATTCCAACGACTGGGTGGGGTACATAAGGTTCCTCCAGCAAAGAGATTTCTTCAGGCGTGAGATTAAGCGAGAGCGCGGCAATAGCGTCGTCAAGGTGATGCGGCTTCGAGGCCCCGACAATCGGCGCGGTGACGAACGGCTTCTGCGCCACCCAAGCTAACGCAATTTGCGCACGTGGCACGCCCCGTTTCGTCGCGATCTCGCCGACGCGCTCCACTATCTTGCGATCAGCGTCCTCTGTTGCAGCGTAAAGCGTCTTGCCATACTCGTCAGTCTGCATGCGATTGCTTGTCTCACCCCAATCGCGTGTCAGTCGCCCCCGCGCGAGTGGACTCCATGGAATCACACCGACTCCTTCCGCCGCGCAGAGTGGCATCATCTCGCGTTCCTCTTCGCGGTTGAGGAGATTGTAGTGGTTCTGCATCGAAACGAAGGGCGTCCAACCGTTTTGCCGTGAGGTGTATTGCGCCTTGGAAAATTGCCAGGCATACATCGAAGACGCCCCTATGTAGCGCGCCTTCCCCGCCTTGATCACATCATGCAGCGCTTCGAGCGTTTCCTCGATCGGTGTGTATTTGTCCCAACGATGAATCTGATAGAGATCGACATAATCTGTGCCAAGACGACGCAGGCTGGCGTCGATTTCAATCATGATCGATTTGCGCGAAAGGCCGCGGGCGTTGGGTCCCTCGCGCATCGGGTAGTACACCTTGGTAGCAAGGACGATTTCTTCACGACGAGCGAAGTCGCGGAGGGCGTGGCCGACTATCTCTTCGCTGGTGCCATCTGAATAAGTGTTGGCTGTGTCGAAGAAGTTGATGCCAAGCTCGAGAGCTCGCTTGATGAAGGGACGGCTTTTTTCCTCGTCGAAAGTCCAAGTATGAGCACCCCGGTCGGGCAAGCCGTAGGTCATACAGCCGAGGCAGATACGCGACACTTTGAGGCCGGTAGTTCCAAGCTTGACGTATTCCATAAGGAAACGAGAATCAACAAGTAATTGCTGCTTTCAAAGCCGGGGCAACGTCACGCCGCGTTGACCTTGATACTTGCCGCCGCGGTCTTTGTAGGAGGTTTCGCAGACTTCGTCGGATTCGAAAAATATGACCTGTGCCACTCCTTCGTTCGCATAGATTTTGGCGGGCAAAGGTGTCGTGTTGGAAAACTCGAGCGTCACATAACCTTCCCATTCGGGTTCGAAAGGCGTTACATTCACCAGGATTCCGCATCTCGCGTAGGTGCTCTTACCAAGACAGATTGTCAGTATATTTCTGGGAATGCGAAAGTACTCAATCGTGCGCGCGAGCGCAAAGCTGTTCGGTGGAATTACTACCGATTCGCCTTTCACATCCACAAAGTTTTTCTCATCAAACTTTTTGGGATCAACTATGGTGCTGTTGAGATTGGTGAAGAGTTTGAATTCGTCAGCGCAACGGATGTCGTAGCCGTAGCTCGAGGTCCCGTAAGAAATGATTTGTCTTCCGTTCAATTCCTTAACCTGGCCAGGCTCAAACGGATCGATCATTCCAAACTCGGATGCCATTTTCCTGATCCACTTATCTGATTTTATGCTCATGATAATGAGTCGAGAGAATACCGCGAGGCCAAAGCAAACAGCAAACAGTAACCCGTGAACCGTGAACCGTGAACGGTGAACCGGCGATCGCAGAACGATAAACGCGGGGAAATGGTCGCGGAAATGGTTCCGGATAAATCTGATGTACAGCGCGGGACTACAGTTGATAGTTCGGTTTACGGTTCACGGTTCACAATTCACGGTTCACAGTTCACGGTTTACTGTTCACTTTTCTTGATGTAGATCCGCCCATCGCCAACGGTGAGTTTGAAGAACCCACCGCCCGAGCCCATTCGTGCTTTGACCTGTTGTTTGGTGATGCCCGGCTTCTGTCGCGCTTCTAGCCCTTCGTAACTGATTTCGATTTCGCCGGCGTGCAGAATGTCCGCATCGAGATCCCCGCTGAATCCGGCTGGGAACTCAAGCGTGATATTCCCGGCCGCCACCTTTATATCGGCTCCAACCCCCCGCCAGCTTCTCCCGAGTACTTTCAAAGTTACTTTCCCGACGCCAATCGTTGTTGAAACTGTGCCCCCGGAAAATTCCAACTTTGTTTCACTCTGCGGCGAAGAGACGCGAATGTTTCCTTCTACGCCCGCCAAACTGACCGGTCCCAGCCCCGCATTAATGTCCAGATCGCTAGACATCGGCACCCGGATCCGATAATCGATTTTCCATGGCAGTCCCAGCAGTGCCCTGGGAAAGTTCTTCGCTTTAGCTTTCATAAAAACTCGGTCGTGAGTCCCGATGGTCAAGACGCGCAGATGATTCAGATCTTCATCGAGTACGAAGCCGTTAACGTCTGCCAGTCGATCCAGATCCGGTTCGGTGTTGGCGCGCAGTTGAATCTCAGCGCGCACTTCAACTTCGCTTCGTGACCAGCCTTCAATGGTGATTGAACCTTCGGGTGCGCCGATCACGGTCAGTGTTCCGCCGTAGCCCAAACGTCGCGTTTCGATCCGCGTGGTGGTGCGTACGAGCGGTGGCGGCGCTGCCGGCGTTAGGGCTTTTTTTGTTTGCGCAGCTACACGATCGGGTAACAAAAGAGCCACGCTGGTGAAAGCAAGCAACAGGACGAACTTGATTGTTGAATTAATCATTGATTGGTGCGATAAAACTCCCAATTGAAATCATGCGGATAGTAACACTTCTCGCGAGTTATAAAACTAATGCGGACGCCACCATCAATGATTGGGGCGCCCGCATTTAGTTTTCTGAAATATTCCGACTGCTATTTACGAATGAAGGTAATGCTGCCCTGAAACGTGGTAACCATCACCGACGAACGGCCGTCACCAACGTCACCAACGAACTTGCGTCCATCGCCGAGATTCTTGAAGTTGTCATTCCAAAACGGCCCCAATGCAATTTTCCGTGTCGGTGTTGCGGCTACCAGGCTGAAGGCAGAATCGGAAGGAATTCGAATTGTGATCTCGCCTTTGCCCGATTGAAACTGGTAGGTGCCGCCACGCGAAAATTCTCCGTCAAAGAAAATGTTTCCGATCAAGTTTTGCGCAAACACCTGAGAAGCACCGATGCCATTCAACTCAATGTCGCCTTCAGAAGAGACGTGCGCCCTAACCAAACCGCCGCGAATGTTTCTGACAGTTATCTGGCCGCGTTTCGTTTCCAGGTCCACTGACGAATTTACGGGCACCTGAAGTT
>JBDUCB010000156.1:0-9242 GCA_040003695.1 bacterium | reverse complement strand
CGATATCGCGTCGTTTCCGGCAGCATAGCGACAGAAAGAAAGCTCGGTTTGGAGTTTTTCAATCATAGATTAATCAAAAGGCTTTCAATTCTTATTCTTCATTTGTGATTTCTCCTCCGCGCATTTGTTGATATAAGCGTACAGCGGTTGCCCTGGTTTCAAATGCCTAAATGAGAGATATCAAATTATCAAATGATAAGTGATAAGTGCTCTGTACCCTCCCCGTTAACGACACTCTTCTCATGAGCAAGACCCTCGCAGATACTCGCGAACTTGGCAGCCGCGCGATCCCAGCCGAACCGCTGGCGCACCAGCATCGCAGCTCGAGCCGCCAGATCATTTGCGAGTCCCTGATCCGAAAGCACTCGTACTACCGCTTGCGCGAAATCCTCAGGCGTATCAGCGATCAGCAATTCGTCTCCGCCGCGCACCGCCAATCCTTCAGCCCCGACCGTAGTTGAAACTATCGGCTTCTCCATGGCCATCGCTTCGAAAATTTTCAAGCGCGTGCCGCCGCCGATTCTCAGTGGCACAACGTAAGCGGCGGCGCGGTCCATGTAGGGTCGCACATCGTCGACTCCGCCAGTAACGACCACTGAACCGTCGCGCTTGCTCAGCTCGATCAAAGCCGGATAAGGGTTGCGACCGACTACCGTCAACGTCACATCCGGCAACTCGGCCTTTATGAGCGGCATGACTTGACTGGTAAAATATTGAATCGCGTCCTCGTTTGGCAGCCAGTCCATCGAACCGGTGAAGACGAGATTGCGCGAGTCAGACTTTTGCGTGCCGCTCGGCCGAAAGAAATCTGTATCGACACCGGTCGGCACGTCATCAATCACTTTGACTCCGTAGTCCTGCTGCATTAATTCGCGATCTTCGCGCGAGACGGCAATCACCCGATCGAAGCGCCGGCACATCACGCGCTCAAACGCCTGCATCTTGCGCCATTGCCAGTAAAGGTAAGTTTTCTTTACAGGATTAGTCTGTACTTCGTAATACCGCCGCCAAATCATCGCCTCGACATTGTGCTGGAACAAAACTGTCTGACATGCAAGCTCGGGGGGCACATTCGCGGCGGGCGCCAGAAAATCGCAGACCAGAATGTCGTAGCCATGCGCCCTGATCAGTTCGCTAATCTCTCGGCTCATTGCCGCCGATTTATACTTCGCGACTGCATATGGCAGTGGAGAGACAAGATTCAAAGCCAACTCGGCGTAAAATGCAGGAGTAAACTTCTCGCGCCGCTGGTGCGGCACGCAGACCAGCTCATGGCAGTATTCCAGCGCTTGCTCACGCGCATCGCCGGCGGCTGCGCCATCATCGAGCGTCAGATACGTGATGTGGTGATCACGCTTCAATTCCTTCAGCATGTGATAGGTTCGGATCTTGCCGCCCTTGTTCACAGGATGAAGCAGTTCGGTTTTCAGCCAGAGAATGCGCAAATTAATGAGCCGGCACCTTTCGTGCTTTGGGAATTACTTTGCAGCGTACCATTGCAGTTAGGAACTCGCAGGTAAGTCTGTTTGCCAGGGGCCGTAGTTTTCGGATGGGAACAGCCTCAAACTCCAGGAAGGTGAATTCGCTTTCAGCCACCAGACGTTCAAAACGGCGAATGGTCATCTGATTCAATCCGCCCTCAACTTCGCTGAATCGCGCGGCGCCATCAGTCTTGAAGTCCGAACGCCAGCGTATCAGAGCTTTCTCAGTGAAGATAAGATGGGACCAGGGGAAAACTGAGAACAAATGGCCGCCGAGTGGGTGATACCACGTTGGTCCAAATGCGGCAATGACGCAGACGTCATCGCTAAGCCAAGGGAGCAAGCGATATCCGAATGGGCCGCCAATAATTCCCATTACACACTCCCCTTCGTGTTTATCGGCTCACCAGCGCTTGCTCTTCCAACGAGGCCTGAGACTGCCTAGCGGCTTCACCGTCAAAAAACTGTCGTTGCCACATTTCGAAATTTACGAGCGCCCACAGTCTTTCTGAATTATCCTCGCCAATCTCGTGTCGCTTGACCAGACTGCGTACAAACGTTTCGTCAAAGATGCCTCGGCTTACCGCTCGCTCGCTCAAAACGTATTCATCGATCACGGATCGATACTCTCCGCGAAACCATTTTCCGATGGGCACAGGAAAACCCATCTTTGGTCGTGTCAGAATCTTTTCCGGCAACACGCCCTTCATGGCTTTTCGCAAGACATACTTCGTCGTCCAGCCACGAAGTTTCAATCGCTCGGGCAGCCTGGACGTGAATTCCACGAGCTTGTGATCAAGAAAAGGCACGCGGCTCTCAACCGAAGCCGCCATGCTCATTTGATCCTGCTTCATCAACAGCTCGTGCAAATACGTTTTGATGTCCGCGTAAAGCAGCCGGTCGAGCAACGACCTTGCATCAGTCTGTGCCAACACTCCGCGCACGCCAGCGTAAGGGTCGAGCGCGCCGATGCGTTCGCGCGCCGCGGATGAAAGCAACTCCGGTTGCATCGAGCGCGGAAAGACGGCGAAGTTGTCGAAGTAAATGCTCTCGATGTCTGGCTGCAATGAAAGAAACGTGCGCACCAATTTCTGTCGCACTCGCGATCCCGCAGGCAAGCCGTCGATCTGACTTCGAATCGCGCTCTTGATACCTTCCGGCATTATGTCGTGGTAGCGCGCGCCGAGCGCAAGGTTGTAAATGGTCTTGCGATACCGCGCGTAGCCAGCCAGCAGTTCATCGCTGCCCTCACCCGTCAACACAACCTTAACGTGTTGCGACGCGAGCAGCGAAACAAAATAGAGCGCGACGCTCGAAGGGTGCGCCAGCGGTTCATCCTCGTGCCAGACCAGTTTGGGAAGCGCGGCAAAAAAATCTTCGGGACTAACCACCACCTCGTGATGATTTGTCTTGTAACGTTCGGCGATCAACCGCGCGTATTCCAGCTCGTTAGCTTCCCGTTCTTTGAAAGCGACGCTGAAGGTCTTGATCGGCTCGCTCACCAGCGTGCTCATCACGGCGGCGATGGCCGACGAATCGATCCCGCCCGAAAGAAACATGCCGAGCGGCACATCCGCCATCAAGCGAAGACGCACTGACGTGCGAAACAGATCCGCCCATTCGTCAATGTAATCCTTGTCGCTACGAGAACTGTCTTCGCTCTTTGCGAAACTGACATCCCAGTAACGCTTGATCTCAACCCGTCCATCACGCCACCACAGAGTGTGCCCAGGCAACAATCGCTTCACGCCGCGAAAGAGTGTCTCCTCGCCCGAAGTCGCATGGTTCGCCAGATAATCCGGCAGCGCCGCGAAATTAATCTCGGGCTTGCCTGCGTTTGCCTTCAGCAGCGTTTTTATCTCAGACCCAAAATAAAGTGACCCGTCGTCAGCGTGCGCGTAGTAAAGCGGTTTCACTCCAAGTCGATCGCGCGCGATGAACAGCTCGCGTTTGCGTTGGTCCCAAATAGCGAACGCGAACATTCCCCGCAGATGCTCAACGCAACCCGCGCCATACTCTTCGTACAGATGCAGGATAGTTTCTGTATCGCAGTGCGTGCGATAGACGTGCCCGCGTGCTTCGAGTTCAGCGCGATAATCCGCGTGGTTATAGATCTCGCCGTTGTAGGTAATGTGCAGCGTGCCGTCTTCGTTAGTCATCGGCTGATGACCGGCGGCCACGTCGACGATGCTGAGGCGGCGATGGCCCAAACCGATAGCGCCGTCGATGAAAAAACCTTCATCGTCGGGGCCGCGATGCGTGATCACGTCGCGCATCTGCGCAAGCATGTTCGCGCTGAAGTTGCGTCGCGATCTGGTTGATAAGGCAATGCCGTTTATCCCGCACATAAGTGTTTCAGATTTGTGATCTCAGATTGGCAAATGCTGATTCAAAGTCATGAATCGGCAGCCGCAGTTCCAAAACGCCATCATCAGTTTCAATTCTGAATTGGTCGCCGACCCGGCTGGCGACGAGATAACTGATCCTTCTTCCGGAGCGCAGCACATCCTTCCCTTGCAACTCCAGCATGCGCCCGCCAATCAAGACCAACTCTTCAGGAACCGTTGCGTCTTCGTTCGCAAACCTGGCCCAGGTCCATTCGAAATCCGAGGCAAGGCGCGCAGTTTCGACACGCTCGCCGGCCTTAATCATAACTATGTCGTGCGCGCTCTTGTTAATAACTTCAAAGGCGCGTCCGCCAATCGCTTTTATTTCGCGCGCTTGCTTGATCCTGCGTTCAGGTTGCGGCAGCAGGAAGCTAATGAAATCCAGGGACATAGCGGTTGTGGAAAAAACGCACACCGGGGCCGTCGTCTTTTCTCCGTAACAGTGCGAAACCACCGCTTCTTCCGCCCTCCAGTCGCCATTCTTTGCAAAAGTGGCTATTTGAAAATCCTTCGAGCTGTTCTCGATTACAGAAACAGCGGGGCTCGAGATGGTTTGAATCGCCGGCTGCGCAGCGGAATCGAAGTGAAACCATAAATCATATCGGTGGTTGCGGTCTGATTCGACGCGGTCACGCATCACCCAATAGTCATTCTTGAGGAACAGCACTGAGCGCGAGTGGCCCGTGTTCAGTCGTCGATAACCTTCATGACGGCCCGCAAAGTAGTCAAAGCGGTCGCGGCTGATCCATTTTTCCGTTTCGCACGCGGCGATCGTTTTCCACGAGAAAGGGCCAGCAGAGATTGATGACGACTCGCCATCAACCGTCAAGGTGTTATGGGCCGTCGAACCGCGAAACCAGTCGCGCATCTCTTTCGATCCCGTGTAGGTATACGTACCCGGATCGCTCAGCAACGTGCGGCCGAGAGCCGCCAGATCAAACGAGAGCGCGTCGGCGTGTGCATGGCCGCAATTGTCTACACCGTGGTGACCGCAATCAAACAACAGGTAATTCGCCAGTGGTGTCCAGCCGTCGCGCATCACATAGTAGCCGCTTTCTTCGAAGGCGATCGATTGTTTTGCCGGTTCGGTTGCTACAACTCGATCGAATTTTGCCAGGCCTGCCGCTCCCAGTAACCATAAGGTTTCTTCAGATGCTCCGCCGGCTACAAACTTATAATCTGCACGCTCGAAAAGCGCTGCTCCCGTAGAAAGTGTCGAGCGAAAGTCGTTAGCAGCGCGACTGTCCAGCTTTGCCAGTCGCCCGCCATCGTCGTCGCCAAACAGCGGTGTTGTGCCATCCGGTCGGGTAATGTACATGAGATGGTCAAGTAGCAATCCAAGCTTTTTGTTGAGCACGGTCGGTATCGATTCGCGATCCTGGCTAAGGAGGATCAAAAGATGCAGGTAAAAATCTGTGGTGTAGCGATGGTAGTAACTCGACTGCTCAAAATAGACTCCGTCCGGCTGAACATGTCGATCAAGCTGCTCAGTTAAGATTTGAAGTCCTGACTGTCGCCAGCGAACCGATTCCTTGAATTCGGGAAAAACGGTCCCGAGATAAAAGAGTCCCAGAGCTTCACCCGTCAAGTGAGTGTTTGGACTGAAATAGGTCGAAAGATAGGTCTCCAGGTGCAGCGCGTTGAGGTAGAGAAATTTTGTTACACGCAGAAACGCTTCGGCGGTCAGCGCAGGGGAGTGCCTAAAGAAGTAGAGACCCCAAACCCAGGATATGGATCGGAACGCCACCTCTAGACTGCTGGCCCAGTTAATTCCGAGCTTCGGCGGATTGCGGGCCATCCAACTCTCGAGATGTGCCGCAAACGTTCGCGCGTAACGTTCATCGCCACTTAGCCAGTAGGCCTGGCCCAGCGTCGCGAAATACTGATGACGATTCAGTTCCCAAACGATCTTCTTGTCACCGGCAATCTCAGCATCGAGATAGTTGAGACGACTCCAGTGAATTAGTGGTGTGCGTTTTCCCGTAACAGGCTCCAGATGCCAATCGATCGGCTGACCAAAACTGAGACCGCAGAAGCCGAGTAGATCAAATTGTCCCTCCACGATGCGGTTAGCTCGTTCGAGAATTTCCCAAACGCCTTCGGGCCATCTGGTCCGCAATTGCTCAATCGTGGCGTTCTGCTCATCAAAGCTCGCGAAAAACTTCGGCTCAGTGCGCGAACGGAAATGTTCGAGAAATTCCTGAGCCGACCAAAGCTCCCGCCCTATGCTTTCACGATGGAGCATGCCCAGCAATTCGGCGTCTGCCGGCAGTCTCGTCAACGACGACCAACCGCGACGTTCGGCAAGGACCGCCAGCTTCTGCGCGCTCCGCACGCGCAGTTCGTCAAAGCGCAGCTCTTTGATTTTCTTCCACTTTGGCACGGCGTTGGTTAGTGTCTTCTCTATCTGCAGGATGTTGATACCACTACTTTGTGGTCGGGTTTCACTTGCCGAGCGTCGGAACCCGCAGCTAACTCGTGGTACAAATTCAACCACTGCTCGCGAACAACCCCCCACCCATACTTCCGACATTCCAGTCGGGCTTGATCGATCATGCTTTTTGCCAGTGTTGAATCATTAAGCAGACGCAGAGCACTGGCAGCAAGTTGCTCGTATTCGCCTCTTGGTACTACCAGCGCTGTTTTTTCCGGCACGACCATGTCCGGTATTCCACCCGCATCAGTTGTGACGACCGGAAGCCCGCAGGCGAACGCTTCCAGCAGCGAGAGAGGCTGGTTGTCGATCTCTGACGCGTTAAGGAAGATATCTGTGGAATCGTAGAGTTCAACTATTCTCTCGTGTCCGACCCTGCCAGTAAACTCGACGTTGTGCAGATTCAGATCGCGCGCTAGTTCTTCGAGTGGGGTTCGCTCAGGACCATCTCCAACGATGATAAGACGGGCCTCAGGAATGCGCTTTTGAATAGTCGCAAATGCCCGCAGCACGCGATCGACGCCGTAATGCTTCTCGAAATTTCGATTTGAAAGGAAGACGGGACGCAAAGTCGGCCGTTCGCGAAAGCGAAATCGGTCTGTTTCGATCAGGTTGACGATCGGTTCAGCGTGAAGTCCAAACTCCGCAAAAACCCGCACCAGATAAGCCGACGGCACGATCAATACGTCGGCAAGGCTAAGGGTGGGGATGGCCGATCTTCGCCAACGCTGCAAATGATCCTTAGCTTCACCACTATGATAGTTGAGCAATAGCTTCTTGGCGTAAAGCTTACCCACAAGTAATGCCGGCGTCGGGGCGAGCAGAAACGAGAAGTATGAAGCGGAGAAGATATGTATAACGTCGTACTTCCGCACCCGAGTCAGGAGCGAAGCGAGATAGGCGATCGAGGTCACCACCGTGCGCACATATTTGATCGTCTGCAGTTTTCGCAGCACTCCTGGTAAACGAGGATTGACTGCCAGAAAACCGACCTCTAGCCCGGGTTCCTGATTTAGTCGCTCCAGCAGGCGCGCGGCCTGGACGGCTTGTCCTCCTAAAATGTCAAACGACGGAGCGACAATTAGGACCTGGGGTTTCTTGGTTTTCCTTGAAACTGGCATCTGCACTCGCCCTTAACTGCTCTGTTTTTCCCTATGCTTCACCGCTGGTGGCGCCCGCAGCAGTTTATCGTAAAGTTGTTCTGTACGTTCGAGCTGGGCTGCGCACGAAAACCTTTCCTCGACCATTTGTCTCCCCTGTCTTCCCATCGCGCGTGCTTTTCCCGGCTCACGTAGCAAGGAGATGATTCGTTCCGCCATTGTCTTATCATCCCCCGACTGCACGAGATAACCCGACTCGCCTTCAACTACTGCCTCGCGCACGCCGCCGACGTCGGTGGCCACTACCGGACGCCCGGCAGCCATGTACTCGAGAATTGAGTTCGAGAACCCTTCTGATTTCGAAGTCAAGACGCAAACATCGGAAGCGGCCAGTAACTCGGCCACCTTGTCACAACGCCCGACAAAAAACGTGTTGCCGACGAGTCCCAATTCTTCCGTTTGCCTGCGAATCAAGGGCATTAACTTGCCTTCGCCGGCGAGCAGAAACGCCGTTGCCGGAATCGCTTCGCTTATTCGCTTTGCCGCGCGCAGGAACATCGCATGATCCTTTACCGCCAGCCTCATGTTGGCAACGATCGTCACGAGCGGCCGATTACTTAGTTCCTGAGGAAGACTTAGCGAAGCGAGAGATTCGTCCCTGGTCAGAATTGGATGGAGTCTGACGCGGTCAAGCTCGAGACCATTGTATATAACCGTGATCTTATCCGCGCGGACACCTTCCACAATCAATTGCTCTCGCACCGCTTCAGAGTTTGCGATAACCTGATGAGCCAGCATATAGGCGAAGATTTGTGCTTTGTGCTGGACTCTGGAACGCATGCCGCTAGTCTCGCGACGCGACGCGATACGCACGGGCACGCGGGCCAGTGCGCCGGCAATCATGCCAAAGACATTAGTATAGAAATCATGCGTGTGTAGTATGTGAACTTTAGAAAACCTCAGATAGCGCACCAAGCGCCGCAACTGATTACAGGCGTGGAAATCATAAAAGCTGTTTAGGGGATAGCTGGAGATCTCGCCCAGCCCCACACCATCGACATCATTTCTGAGTGGACCCTCCGGGCTAAGGCTTGCAAGTCGCAGACTGAAGTGTCCGCTATCGTGCAAAAGTTGAGTGAGTTGTAGTGCCTGACGCTCTGACCCGCCCTGCTCAAAACTGTCAATCAATTGAAGGACAACTGGTTTCAAGAAGCAAAGAACTCCGCTTCGATAAATCGACACTGCTGATGTCTGACAAACATCAGCTTGTCGAAGAAAGTATCATAGACATCAGTCTGTGATCTCATCGGATCACATACTGAAGTTTATTCTCTAAAACTACCTTATTTTATCATCTCGATAACGCGCACGGTGGCGTAATATTCAAGCGACGGAAACTTGCGCAAGACTGCTCCGTCCAAACGCTGCAGCGGATGCATGAATTTATTGGCAACAGGCAGAATGCCGGCGAGGTTGATGTAAGGCAACGTGAAAGCTTTGGTCCGGTATTGCGAAAATCCCTCGCCAAAGTCGGCCAACTCCTCATCCGTCAAAGGCCGCTCGTAAGGCGAGACATCTTCTGCCTGATAAGGGATCAGACCGCGTAGTAGTTTGATGACTTTTGAGTTGCGCACCGGCTCCTGAAAGATAGCGCGGCCACCCTTTTTTAGAATCCTGAAAACCTCACGCGAAACCAGTTGCAAATGCAGGTGATGAAGAATGGCGATACCAAAAACCAGATCCACCGACTCGTCAGCCAGTGGAATGTTGTGCGCCGACCCGTTGATAAAACTGACGTTGTGAACGATATCATTCTTGGCCAGCCGCGCGCGGGCCACGT
>JBDUCB010000007.1:0-29590 GCA_040003695.1 bacterium | reverse complement strand
CGGCGACCTCGACACAAACCACAACCGCACCCAGGCTCGAAGGCTGCGTCTCTTGTCATGGCCAGATCGAGCCGATGCACAAGTACGGCACCACGGAGACGCTCGACAAACTTAAAGATGGGAAAGATGCGGTTGGACTAACGTGCACTGCCTGCCACGGCGGCAATCCGGTTCCACACAAAACCAGCGACGACTCGAAAGAGATTGAACGCGTTAAGGGCGAAGCGCATGTGCGTGCCAGGTTTCCTAACGAATGGCGGCGGGATGGCAAGTCGACAGGAGCAAATCCCGAGCGTAGCAACACACTGGTGGCGCGCGAGAGTTGGGAATATGTGCGCTTCATCAATCCCGGCGATTTGCGCGTTGCCGCAAAGACGTGTGGCGGCGGCGCCTGTCACGATCTCGAATCGAAGAATGTCGCGCGCAGCATGATGACCCACGGCGCCATGCTGTGGGGCGCCGCACTCTACAACAACGGCAGCTTTCCGCGCAAAGACCCGCAGTTTGGCGAAAGCTATAGTGAAACCGGCGTGCCGCAAAGATTGATTCAAAACCCGCAACCCACTTCGGAAGATCAGCACACAAAAGGTCTGCTGACATTTCTTGATCCGATTCCGCGCTGGGAGATTTCGCAGCCGGGCAACGTGCTGCGCGTTTTTGAACGCGGCGGCAAGCGGCGTTTGGAAGTCGGCTTGCCCGACAAGGAAGAAGATCCGGGCAAACCTGACAAGGGACTTAGCCCGCGCGGTTTTGGTTCAGCGCAGCGCACCGATCCTGTCTTCCTTGGTTTGCAGAAAACCCGCCTGCTTGATCCAACTCTAAATTTTCTCGGCACCAACGATCATCCCGGCGACTATCGCTCGTCGGGTTGTACGGCTTGTCACGTGATTTATGCGAACGATCGGGACCCATCGCATTCGGCGTTCTATAACTCGGCGGGAAATCTTGGTCGGTCAAAAACAGCGGACGCAAACATTTCGAAAAGCGATTCAGGACATCCAATCAATCATCAGTTCACCAGCCAGATTCCCACCTCGCAGTGCATGGTCTGTCACATGCATCCGGGCACAAACATGGTCGCTACTTATCTCGGCATGACCTGGTGGGACAACGAATCCGATGGCGACAAGATGTATCCGAAGCAGCAACATAATCCGTCGCAGTCCGAAGAGCAGGAAAAACTCAATCGCAATCCTGAGGCGGCCAGCATGCGCGGCATGTGGTCGCAGCTCGAGTTTCTCGCCGGCACCGGTACGCCAGAATTCAATTCGCAATTAAGGAACACGCAGTTCGGTGACTTTCATGGCCACGGCTGGATGTTTCGCAAAGTTTTCAAACGCGATCGCAAAGGCAACTTGCTCGATGCAAAAGGCAATCTCGTTTCCCCCGACGATCCTGACAAGTTTAAGAAGTCGGTCCATCTCAACGACATCCATCTCGAGAAGGGAATGCACTGCGTCGATTGTCATTTCCGTCAGGATGCGCACGGCGATGGCAATCTCTATAACGAGCCGCGGGCAGCGATCGAGATTGGCTGTGAAGATTGTCACGGTTCCATTCGCAATCGCGGGTCACTGTTTACATCAGGTCCCGCAGCAGCAACTGCGACTGGACAAACCGCCGAACGGCGCAAGTCAGCGAATCAACCTCTGGTAGGCCAGGACCTGACGCGCCTTCGCGTGCGCGATGAAACCGGCGCGAAGATCCCGCTCTTTCAAAAGATTACCCGAGACCGCAAGAAGAAGGACGAGAACGGCAAAGATCTCGAGCTAAAGACGGGCGACATCGTGCAGAACTCGATGGTGGTGCCCGGCCGCTGGTGGCGCGTCATTCAGACGATGGACACGATCACACCCGGCACACGCGACTACAGCGAAAAGTCTCGCTACTCAAAAACAATTCGTAAGGACAACGCAACCTGGGGCGACGTGCCTGGAAGCGAGAACGAGTTGGCCCATCGCGACAGCGATATGACATGCGTGGCCTGTCACTCGTCGTGGGTTACCGGTTGTTTTGGCTGTCATCTGTCGATGCAGGCTAATCGGAAAATGCCTAACCGGCACAACGAAGGTGGCGATTCGCGCAACTTCACGCAATACAACTTCCAGGTTTTGCGTGACGACATTTTTATGTTGGGCCGAGACGGCACAGTAACCGGCAATCGCGTCGCGCCAGTTCGCTCATCGTCGGCGGTATTGGTTAGTTCACAAAATCAAAATCGCGAATGGATCTATTCGCAGCAACAAACCACCTCCGCGGAAGGCTTCGCCGGCCAGACCTTCAACACGCACGTGCCGCACACTGTGCGCGCTACGGAAACAAAAGTCTGCACAGACTGTCACGTGTCCGCGAACAACGACAACAATGCCTGGCTGGCACAGCTGCTTTTGCAAGGCACGAATTTTGTAAATTTCATGGGACGATACGTTTACGTTGCAGCCGACGACGCGCTGGAGGTTGTGGTCGCAACCGAACAGTCTGAACCGCAGGCGGTAATTGGCAGCACGTTGCAAAAGATTGCGTACCCGGACGACTACGCAAAGTTTGTTGCGGACGGGAGCGCATTGAAGACTGCATACGAGCATGTCGGAAATCCGCGCGTTTTGCAGGTGCAGTTACGCGGTGAATATGCATACGTGGCGGCGGGCGAAGGTGGTCTGCGCGTTTACGACGTTGCGCAGATCGATCAGAAGGGTTTTTCGGAACGTATCACCACCGCGCCGGTGTCTCGCTTTGGTCAAAAGTTTTGGGTGAAAACAAAATACGCGATGGCAGTTGCAGCGGCTACGACCTTGGCAGTTGATCCAGCCCGCGGGCGTTTGAACGCCGACGGCATGATGATCGATCCGCGCGATGCTGCTTCTTTAAAAGGTGAAGCGCGCCGGCAGTTGCTGAATGAAGAGCAGCCGATCCACGCTTCGTATGCCTATCTTTACCTGGTTGATAAGTATGAAGGCTTGATTCTGGTCAATGCCGCCACGCTTCTCGACGGCGATCCGCTTAACAACTATCTGAAGCGCGCGTTGGATCCGGCGAAATATCCGAATGGCGCATTTAATCCCGGCGGTGTACTCAATGACGCGAATAACATCCAGATAGCCGGAGACTATGCATACATAACCACAGCCCAGGGCCTGGTCGTGGTGAGCATCGACGATCCGTTGAATCCGCGCATCGTCCGGCAGATTACTTCACCTGAACTAAAACATCCGCACGCGATTGCCATCCAATTTCGCTACGGCTTTGTCGTCGATGACGACGGCCTGAAAGTTTTGGATGTGACTGAGCCCGAGTCGGCCAGACTTATTCCGAACGCATTCGTGGCGCTGGGCGACGCGCGTGATGTTTATGTAGCGCGAACTTACGCCTACGTTGCGAACGGCAAAGAGGGAATCGCAATTGTGGACGTCGAACAGGCGGAAAAACCACAGTTAGCCCAGATGTATAACGCGGACGGAAAACTCAACGACGTGCATCAGGTGAAGATTGCGATGACGAACGCAAGCCTGTTTGCTTACGTTGCCGATGGTCACAATGGTTTGCGGGTACTGCAACTGACATCGCCGGAAACAATGCCTGAGTATGCCGGCTTCAGTCCGCGACCGCGGCCAGTACTGATCGCTACCTACAAAACCAAAGGGGAAGCGTTGGCTGTTTCAAAGCCACTCGATCGCGATCGCGCGGTTGATGAAAGCGGGAATCAGGTTTCAGTATTTGGGCGGCGCGGCGCGCGACCATTTAACTTTGATGAGATTATGCGCATGCTGCGCACCAATGATGGCAAGGGTGATTGGTTTCGGGTGAGTGATGCGCCGATGACGCAGCCCGCAGGCAACAAATAATTAGCCGAAAATTAGCCGCAGATGAACGCCGATGAACAACTAACAAATTAAGAGGAACGCGAATGTTGCAAAGCCTCTCAGGTTGGGAAGGGTGGCTTGCCCCCGCTCTTACTGTTGCAAGACCTCACAGGTTGGGAAGGGTGGCTTGCCCCCGCTCTTTACTGTCGTTCAGTTGATCTTGATTGACTCCCGCACCTGAGATAAGCGGCGGCAAGCCGCCCTTCCCAACCTGTGAGGTGGATTGGATTGAAGGCTTTTATTTGATGTAGATGGCCAACACTGTCAGGCAAAACTGATCAAAGTAACCGGTGGCGCAATTTCCGTAACAGTTCTTTCGCATCTTCCGGAGATAACTTGTCCATATCGACGTCGAGGATTTCTTCGATGGCCTTCTGGTTTGCAAGATCAAAAAGCGAGGCCTGCGATGCAGCTTTCCGCCGGCCGGCACGGCGCGCGGCAATCTCGACGGAGCTGGTTGCAGGCGTCAATCCTGATGACGTGCTGTCATTCGCTCCGGCTCCTTGCGCTGCGGCGCGTGCCTCGGAATTTCTAACGTTCGCTGTGGCCTCGGCAGTTCTGACGGCGGCCTGCGCGGCTATCTGATCCTCTTCAGCGAATACCTCCAACTCATAACGCTCAAGCCGCGCCAATACTTCACGAGCGTTGTCGAGTACGGCGGGCGGCAAGCCTGCCAGGCGCGCCACTTGTATCCCATAAGACTTTGAAGCGCGCCCGCGTTCGAGTCGATGAAGAAAAACAACTTCGCCTTCACGCTCAGTCGCAGTGATCTGATAATTTTGCGCGCCCGGCAATCGTTCGGCGAGTTCAGTCAATTCGTGATAGTGCGTAGCGAACAGCGTCTTGGCAGCATGTTCCGGAGAATCGTGCAAAAACTCCGCGACAGCCCAGGCGATTGATAATCCATCGAAAGTTGCCGTGCCTCGTCCTATTTCATCAAGCAACACCAGCGAGCGCGGCGTAGAGCTGTGCAGGATCGCCGCCGTCTCCGTCATCTCAACCATAAAGGTCGAACGGCCGCGCGCCAGATCATCCGAAGCACCGACCCGAGTCCAGACCCGATCGAGCAGCGGTAGACGAGCTTTCTCCGCCGGCACAAAGCTTCCCATCTGCGCCAGGATGCAGATGATGGCGGTTTGCCGCAGCACCGTGCTCTTACCGCCCATGTTTGGACCGGTAATGATCAGCAGCCGGTCGGTGGAGTTATTCAGATAGACACTGTTGGGAACGAAAGGCTCTTCGTTGAAGATTTCGATAACCGGATGCCGGCCCTGGACGATTTCAATTTCGTCATCGTCATGGACCAACGGCCGCACGTAGCGATTACGCGCTGCCGTCTCGGCCAGCGAAGCAAGCGCATCGAGAGCAGCCAGCGCGCGCGCCGTTCCCTGAATGCGTTTCGTTTCGGCGGCCACTTGCCGGCAGACATCATTGAACAGCTCAGCTTCAAGTTGGCCGATGCGTTCTTCGGCGCCTATTACTTTCTTTTCCCAATCGCGAAGCTCGGGCGTCGTGTAGCGCTCGGCGTTCGTCAGCGTCTGCCGCCGCTCATACTCGGCCGGTACACGCGCGACATTGCCCTTCGACACTTCAATGAAATAACCGAAGACGTTGTTAAACTTGATGCGCAGATTAGCAATGCCACTGCGCTCGCGTTCCGACGCTTCCAACGTGGCAATGATCTGTTTCGCGTTCCGGCTGAGGGAACGCACCTCATCAAGCTCGGGTGAATAACCGGCACGAATCGTATCGCCATCGCTAATCTTCGCCGGTGGATCGTCGCTGAGAGCGCGCGCGAGCAAAGCACAAATTTCAGGCACTTCGTCGGCATGTTCGCTTAATACTTGCACCAGCGACGACTGCATCGCCGCCAAACTCTCGCGAATCGCAGGCACTTGATTGAGCGATCGCAGAATCGCATTCAAATCACGCGGCGTCGCCGAGCCGAGACTAATGCGGCCAATCAATCGTTCCAGATCTGAAACTTCTTCTAGGAGCGTGCGCAGCCTGTCGCGGCTGATTTGTGAACTGGATAAATCCTGAACCGCAGCGAGCCGCGCTTCAACTTCACCGCGTTTGATGCAGGGCCGAAGCAGCCATGAACGCAGCAGTCGTGCTCCCATTCCGGTAACCGTCTGATCGATGACCGACAACAAAGTGCGGCCGCCGCCGGCAAGGCCTTCAACTAATTCGAGGTTGCGTACGGTTACCTGGTCCAGGACCAGATGGTCCTGCGGCTCGAAATAGGTCAAGCCGGTGATGTGATTGGCACCGGCGCGTTGTGTCTCCTGTGCATAACGCAGGCAGGCGCCGGCTGCACGTATAGCCTCGGATTTTTTCTCTACTCCATAGCCCGCCAAAGAACGAACCCCAAAATGATTCAGCAGCAACTGGGCGCAATCGTTTGCTTGCCACAACCAATCATCAAGCGGTGTCAGCGTCACTTCCGGAAATTGGGCGACGGTCGAACCGCGCGCGCCTTGCACCGACGGTGACGTTTCATTAGCCCCGGAAACTGTTAACGGGAGAAGCGCGGTCTGCACCTTTCCAGTCAGACCAGCTTTAATTAAGGGCTCAAGCGAGGCAGGGAAGAGCAGTTCGCGCGGTGCATAGGATTCAATGTCAGCGCGAATCTTTTCCCAGGCGCTGGCGCCGCTTTCCTGAGTCGCGCGAAACTCTCCGGTGGAGAGATCTAGAAAAGCCGCGCCGACGGTTTCGCCGGCGCTGCAAACCGCGGCGAGAAAAACGCTTTCGCGCGTTTCCAGCAATTGCGGATCGATCGGGTGCCCGGTGTAACTATTCTAACTACTTCGCGCCGCACCAGCTTCTTGGTTTTTGAAGGTTCTTCCGTTTGTTCGCAGATGGCTACGCGGTAACCCTTGCGGACCAGACGTGCAATGTAGTTTGCCGCTGAGTGGTGCGGCACGCCGCACATCGGCACCGGATCACCGCGCTCCTTATGACGAGCCGTCAGTGTTATTTGCAACTCGCGCGCGCCAATTACCGCATCGTCGAAGAAGAGTTCGTAAAAGTCTCCCAGGCGAAAAAACAACAACGTTCCAGGATGCTTCTGCTTGAGCTCCTGATACTGTCGCAGCATTGGCGTTGCCGGTGTGGTCATAAAATAAATCCGATGAATGGTAAAGGCGGAAAGGTGAATAGTAAAACGTGAGGCGTTTTAATGAAACCTGGATTACAGCGGAATTCCTTGCATCGGTATGACGCGCCGGCAAGAATTGTCCTTGCGGCGGCTAAAAACGATCCACGAAGTACACGAAAGTTCACGCAAAGGATTTAGTGTCGCTTCGTGTTATTAGTGGATCACTTGGCCTCTTCATGTTATCCACGCGGTCGCGCTTTGGTGTGTGTCGGTTGACTATGTTAATTTCCTACGCCGTTCTTAAGTCTTTGCCGCGCAGCTGAAAAAATTACGCTGATGTCAGACGATTCCATCGCTAATCTCCTATTGACAAGGTCGCTTGAGGAACATCTTCAAACGATTCAAGCACTGCTCGACTCGGGACTGGCTGATGTGGAAAGTTCCGGCCGCCTTATCTGCGAGGCGCTAGCGGCGGGTAACAAAATCCTGCTTTGCGGAAATGGTGGCAGCGCTGCTGATGCGCAACACATTGCCGCGGAGTTAGTTGGTCGTTATGAAGGTCAGCGCCGCCCCTATCCCGCTATCGCCCTCACCACTGACACTTCAGCGCTGACGGCGCTGGGCAACGATTTCGGTTTTGAAGAAGTTTTCGCGCGTCAGGTACAGGCGCTAGCGAGAACGGGCGACGTTTTGATTGCTATCAGCACCAGCGGAAAGTCGCCTAACATCGTCAAGGCCGCTGAAGCGGCACGCGCGGTCGGTTGCCAGACTATTGGCCTAACCGGCGCGCACGCGGAACCTTTGTCCGATTACTGCTTTATTACTGTGAAGGTCCCAACTGAGCGCACGGCGCGGGTTCAAGAGGGCCACATCACCATTGGCCACCTTTGGTGCGAGATGGTTGATGAAATCCTGGGAAAATAGGTTAAAAGGGGTTTCCGGGGTGATCCATGTGTTTGTCATTAACAAAACAGCTTAGCCGTGAAACAGCTTGACATAAATTATCGATGCCTTTAGGCTCAGCAGCGAATTCAGTCCGGTCCGCGGTTATTCCCAGTATTTACCCGAAAGTCATTCCACCACACAACTTTGGTGAGAATTGTAAGGAGAGAGTTGACGCGCCCTAGTTTTACGGTATTCACGAACGAAATTTTTTAAAATCAAGGATTGCGGCCTTACAAACCAACCGAAAAGCTTCCAGCTTGACGCCCGCCGCATTACCAATTTCTGAAACAATTTAATGTTCCCGCAAAAGAATCAGATCAGCGCGAAAGTCGATTCAGAAACCTACCCTTTAGGCGAGAAGAACGAACGCGCGTCCGATGGTCCAGCGAAGGCTTTGGTGACCTTGAGTCACAGTCCGCTGGAACGGCGGCTCTACGCTTCGATGCTTGTTGCGTTAGACGGAAACAGTAACGGCGGACAACTCTTCACTGTGCGCAGCTTAATTGAGTTAACGGGCATTCAGAGCCTGAGCACGGTCAGGCGCGGACTCGAAGGTCTGGTTAGCAAGTTCAGTGTTGAACGGGAAGGGCGCGCCCATGCAGACGGTCCGCGGGATCAAAGTGTTGCGTATCGAGTGTTTCCTCCGGAAGAAGTAATTGCGCGCCGGAATGAAAACGGTTTCGTCACTTACGGAAAAGAGATGACGAGTGGCGGCGACCGGTCGTTCGAACGCGTGATCCAGCGAGTTGCAGAAAATAAAAACTTGAGCCGCCGCGAGGCCCAGGTGGCGTTGTGTTGTGCGGAGGGCTTGACCAACGCCGAGATTGGTTTGCGCTTGATGGTTAGCGAGCAGACGGTGAAGTTTCATTTGCGCCACATCTTTGTCAAGTTTGGCGTGAAGCGTAGAGCGGAACTGATTTCGCGGTTGTTGTTGTGAGTTTGTTCAGAGTTCAAGCCTTCGCTTGACGCCTTTCAGTGGAAAGCAACCTGAAGGTTGGACTCTAAACTCTTGAAAAATTGACGCCGCCTCGCGTAGAGGCTTCCCTAACGGGTACCGCGTGCTGCCATTCGCCGTTGTTTGTCGAATGAAAATGCATGCTGGGACGGAAGTGTATGCATCGAACAGTTCGATTATGAGCGCCAGTAAAACCAGGAAA
This sequence comes from bacterium, assembly GCA_040003695.1. GTDB lineage: Bacteria > Acidobacteriota > Blastocatellia > Pyrinomonadales > Pyrinomonadaceae > PSRF01. Next base: position 20,528 of record JBDUCB010000007.1, on the reverse strand, counting down.
AAGAAGAAAAAGAAGAAAACGGCACTCGTAGTCTGCCGCGACCGCAAGGAGTTTTGGACAACGCAGGCCCAATTCTGGCAGTGGGCGAGGGAAGGGATTATTACTAAAACCCACGACAATCCCTTGACCGGCAGCTTCAATCGCGAGCACGAGGAACTCATGGTGCTTTTAAGCAACACCGTCCTGAACCTGGCCCATCCCAATCACATGCGCGAAGCGTTGCTGTCGCGACGACTCGGCATAGCCGGGAAATAGATGATGAGGGATGATTTTGAAACGATTGGTAAGAACGATCCATGAAGCACACACGAAATTTCACGAAAACAATTTACTGTTACTTAGTGTGATTTAGGGTAGTGCCCTAATTTCAGTTTCTCTGTGCCAGAGGACGCACAGAGATTTCAAAATAGGACACTACCTGATTTACTGGATCGTTTGCTTTTTCTTTTAGATTAGGACAGCAGTTACGTAATGCACGCACGGAAACAGTCGTAAACGAACCAGCACTACATAAGAGGAGTTTTTCCAGATGTTTGTAAATAGCCCCAATCAACCAAAGCGCATCCGGCGACGAAAGTTGGGTTGGCACGCAGTCGTCGCCGGCGCACTATTCGGCACGCTCGCGGCAACCGCGCCTGTCCCACCCGTGAACGCGCAAGTAGCGACGCCGATAAGCGCGTCGAATCCGAATGCGTCGGGTGCGACGGTGACGAATACGAGCACACAATCACCGGCCGCGTCGGTGGCCGTCGCGAGTTCCCAACCGGACGAGCGCTATCGAATCGGGCCGGGCGACATTTTGGATATACGAATTTTTAATCGTCCCAATCTTTCGCGCGATGCGGTGCGCGTCGAGGGAAACGGAATGATTCGCATGCCGTTGATCGAAACGGAGATCCAGGCAGCATGCAAAACCGAAGGTGAGCTGGCGGCGGAAATCGCCCGCGGCTACATCAAGTACTACAAGAATCCGCAGGTCGATGTCTTCATCAAGGAGTATCACTCGAAACAGGTTGCGGTCATCGGTGCGGTGAACGAACAAAGTCGTTTTGAGTTGCAGCGACGTATTCGCCTGCTCGAACTATTGACGTATGCGAAGGGTCCATCGGCAAAAGCCGGTCAGACAATCAACGTTGTGCACGCGCCGCCGGTACTCGGCTGTCAGAATGCAACCGTCCCAAAGGAAGATTCCGCGACGGCTTTTGTCAGTTATAGGTTGAGTGAAACCATGAAGGGCCTTCCCACCGCCAACCCGTTTATTGAGCCCGGCGACATTATCACGCTTCCCGAAGCCGATCAGATTTACGTCGTTGGAAATGTCTTTACGCCAATAACAATTCCTCTGAAAGAGCCAATAACACTTTCGCGCGCCGTAGCCATGGCGGGCGGTGTCAAACAGGACACGAAAAAAGACAAGGTGCGGATTGTGCGTCAAGAGCCCGGTACTGCGACTCGGCGCGAGATATTGGTTGACCTTTCGGCCATAGAAAAGAAACACGCCGATGACGTGGCGCTATTGCCCAACGACATCATCGACGTGCCTATTTCCGGTAGCAAGAGCTTTATCCGCAGTCTGATAAGCACGGTTGCTCCTACCGTGGGTCAACTTCCGGTCCGGGTCATTCCGTAGGAATTCGAAATTCTTGAAGGTGAAGTATGAATCCATCAAATGAATTAGTACGAAAAGAGCCGGGCGCCACTGCCGTTGATCGGCCCGCCGACTCAAATGGCATTCCGCCTTCTTATAATTATGGAGTTGACCTGAATGCGGAGTCGGAAGTTCATCTGCTTGATTACTGGCGCGCGGTGCGCAAGCGTCTGTGGTTAGTCATCAGTATTGTCATACTGGTGACCACGCTCGCGGTAATCAATGCCGCTCAAAAGCCGGACATATATTCGGCAAGCGCGCGCGTACAGGTGGATTTGGAAAATGCCGGCGCACTGGTCGGCAAGACTCCTTATTACATAGGCTTTAACGACCCCGTTTACTTCAACACGCAACTTCAGATTCTCAGCAGCCAGGGCCTGGCGCGACGCGTCGTTAAAACGCTTGACCTTGAGCACAACCCGGATTTTTTCAAGGGTTCGCAAAAGAGAACTACCTGGCAAACAATCAAAATGATGGCCGGTTTGGGGAGCAGTCTGCCGGCGCCCAACGCTTCGAATTCGAAAGACGAACTTAAACTGCGAACGGCCGTGGCCCCAAGAACTTCGCAGGAAGACATGGAAGAAGCCAAGCGCCTATCGCCGTACGTCGGCGCAATTCTCGGTGGCTTGCGTGTTGACCCGGTCAAGGAAAACCGCGGCTTATATAAAGAAACACGGCTGATTGATATCAGTTACACCCACACCGATCCCGAGGTAGCGGCGAAGGTTTGCAATGCCATCGCGGAGAATTTCGTTTTCAACAATCTGGAAAAGAAGACTGAGTCAAACGCGAGCACTGGCGACGTCTTACAAAAGCGAATCGCGGAGTTACAGCAACTGATTCGCAGCGATGAAGAGCGGCTGGTCAACTATGCAAAGAACAATCAGATAATCTCGCTCGATGCGAACCAGAATACGGTCGTCGAGCGACTCTCCGGTCTCAACAAACAATTGCTGGAAGCCGAAAACGATCGCAAAACGGCCGAGGCTGCTTACAATGCGGCCAAATCACCGGGTGCTGCCAGCGCACTGGCAGAAGGCGACAACAAACAGGCCGGCGAGGCTGAAAGCAAGCTGGCGGATCTGCGTCAAAAGCGTGCCTTGTTAATGGTTGACGCAACTGAAGAGGCGCCCGAAGTAAAAGAGATCGATCAACAGATTGCCGAACTGGAGCGGCAAGTGAAGGATGTTCGCAGCCGCAAGACTAATACGCTGCTTACCAACCTTGAAACTCACTATCGCGAAACCCTCGGCCGCGAACAAGCCCTGCGTGCTGCCTTTCAGCAGTCGCGCGGCGAAACGGTGACGCAAAACGAAGCAGCCATCAACTATCGAATCATCCAGCAGGAGATTGATACAAACAAAACTTTGCTTGACAGCTTGTTGCAGCGCTCGAAAGAGAATGACGTGATCATGGCCAGCAAGCCAAACAACATTTCGGTTGTCGACTATGCCATTACTCCGTCTGGTCCAATTGGTCCAAATCGAATGCGCACGGTCACGCTCGCTTTGTTCCTTTCACTCGGACTCGGGATTGGGCTGGCGCTCTTCCTCGAGTATCTCGACGACACCATTCACTCCACTGACGAAGTCGAGCGCCTGTTGCACCTGCCGGCCCTGGCGGTCATTCCTTCGGCGAACGGTAGTGTTCGGCGCCGTCTGGTGGCTGGCCCCGGGGCATTGGAAAAGCGGAATGGTCACGCGCTGAACCTGGAACTATTGATGAATGTGGACAGCCGTTCGCCTCTCGCTGAATCGTACCGGCACCTGCGCACCTCGTTGCTGCTTTCGACGGCTGGCCGTGCGCCCCGTTCGTTGCTCATTACCTCGAGCCTGCCCGGTGAAGGGAAAACCACAACCGCGGTCAACACTGCGGTTAGTTTGACGCAAACCGGGGCGAGCGTGATTTTGATCGACGCCGATATGCGCCGGCCCCGTATGCGGTCCATATTTGGATTTTCTGAGAGGCCAGGTCTCAGCTCAATACTGTCCAGCGATGTTTCACGCGAAGATACACTGGCGATGATTTCGAAGGACGAAGTTACCGGCCTGCACGTGTTGACTTCCGGTCCCATTCCGCCAAACCCGGCTGAGTTGCTTGGCTCGGAGCAAATGCGCCGCTTGATGACGACGCTGCAAGCGGAGTTTACGCACGTGGTAGTAGATTCACCGCCCATCAACTCGTTCACCGATGGCGTGTTGATCTCTTCAATGGTTGATGGTGTATTGCTGGTGGTTCATGGTGGCAAGAGCTCGCGGCATGTGGTGCGGCGCGCGCGACAGTTGTTGCATGACGTCGGTGCAAAAGTTTTCGGCGTCGTTCTCAACAACGTCAATCTGCAATCGAGCGACTACTACTATTACCAGCGCTACTACGCTTCGAATCACTACACGACTGATGTAGAGCAGGATGCGCCACCGCCGCCGCCGGTTTCGGCGCCCAGTAGCCTGGATCTGAGGTAGCAAAACCGAGATTGGCCGCAGATGAACGCGGATAAAAACGGATCTGAAAAGGAAAACAAGTTAAGCAGCGCAGGCGTTGGTCCCGCCATTTGGTCTTAGCTGTTAGTGGCTCTACGGATCTGAAACGGCACAGATTGATGATTCAGCCTTTAGTAATATCAGATTGGTAGTAATCAATCTGATGCGGCACGTTTGATTGATTGTTGTTAACCGTTCTTACCCTTCCTATCCGTTCTTATCCGTGCATATCTGTGGCAAGTTGTTTCGATTTTCCTGATCCGCGCTCATCCGCGTTAATCTGCGGCTAATTATTTCTAATGTCTGCAATCAGCAATCAGCAAGCCGAAATCAGCAGCCTCCCGACATTCTCCATCGATCCGCCAACCGGTTGGACCTCGATTGGATTTCGCGAGCTGTGGGACTATCGCGAGCTGCTCTACTTCCTGACGTGGCGGGACGTAAAAGTTCGCTACAAGCAGACAGCGTTGGGCGCCGCCTGGGCCATCATCCAACCGCTTTTCATGATGTTGGTGTTCAGTTTGTTTTTTGGGCGGCTGGCGAAAATCCCTTCCGACGGAATTCCATATCCCATTTTCACTTTTTGCGCGCTGCTGCCCTGGCAGTTGTTTGCGCACGCGCTAACCGAGTCGAGCAACAGCCTGGTCGCAAATGAAAGATTAATAACCAAAGTTTATTTTCCGCGGCTGGTGGTGCCGATTGCGGCGGTGCTGGGCGGTCTGGTCGATTTCGCTGTGGCTTTCGCAATTCTGCTGGTAATGATGTTTTATTACGGCATCGTTCCCAGTTGGGCCATCGTGACCCTGCCTGGATTTATTTTGCTGGCAGTGATGACCGCGCTCGGTGTAGGCCTGTGGCTCTCGGCGTTGAATGTGAAGTATCGCGACGTGCGTTACACAATCAACTTCCTGATTCAGTTCTGGCTATTCGCGACGCCGGTTGCATATCCGAGTTCGCTTGTGCCGGCAAAGTGGCGCGCACTTTACGGACTTAATCCGATGGCCGGCGTAGTCGAGGGATTTCGCTGGGCGCTGCTGGGAAAACAGGAAGCCCCGGGCGCCATGCTTTGGGTTTCAGTTGCCGTTGTAATTGTAATCCTGGTCGGTGGCCTCTATTACTTCCGCCGCATGGAGCAGGAATTCGCGGACGTCGTCTAAGTTGGACCAACCGTGGTCGATATTTCGGAAAGGAAATCTGTGAAAAGGCTTTTACCTAAAGTCATTCGCCAACTAATTAGGAAGACACTATTCACGAATGGGCGTATTCGTTTTGTAGCTGTTATGGCAGCCCTCAGCGCTTTGGCGATGTTCGCTTCCATCAGCTCTGCCAAACACCTCGTGGCTGAACCCGATTTACGCAGTACAGCTCCTAATACTCTAGCTATTCTTAAGCAGAATAATACCGCGCCTAATCGTGGCCGCGCCTCGGCCACAACTCAGCCGAGTACTGGTCTCTCAAGCCAAGCGAATCAAGAGACCAAGCAAAGCATAGACAAGACGCCGGCGCCAAAGCGGGCCACTACAATCCGAGTTCCCGGAAGATCTGCTCCAACTCGTACCAACTCAAACAAATCAAAGCGTGGTTCTCCACGTAACGCGCAACAGGCACAGGATGGAACTCTGCAGAGTTCGCCAGAAATGGACCGGGAACGAATCCCTGCAGAACGCCGTCCCAAAGAATGGCGACTTCGCAGGGCGCGCCCATTCACGGGCGATCTTCGTGCCCTTCCGCGCACCAGACCAATCCAGGCTGAGCGACCAGAGCGCGAAGCGCCCGAACCAAAGCCCCGCCTTTTCGTGCCACCGGGAACCTCAGCGCCGGAGGAACCCGCGGCGCCGCTTGCACCGATTGGCGGTCCCAGCGCGCCGGCGCCAGCTCCGAGCGCCAGCTTCGAGGGCTTGAGTTTTAATCTGAATGGCAACGGGCATCCGCCGGACACCAACGGTGACGTGGGCCCAAACCATTACATCCAGACGATCAATACTTCGATCGGAATCTATGACAAGGCCACCGGTAATTTAATAACAAACTTGTCATTCAACACCTTCATGAGCCAGGGCAACTTCGGCAACCTGTGCGACACCAATAATTTTGGTGACCCGGTTGTGCTGTACGACACTTTCGAGGACCGTTGGGTCATCACCGACTTTGCGTTCGCGCTTGATGGTTCGGGCAATGTCATTAACCCGCCGGGATCGTTTCAATGTTTCGCGGTTTCGCGATCTGGTGATCCTGTTTCAGGCGGATGGAACTATTATTCAATTAACACTACGGGCGGCCTTGGTGACTATCCGAAGTTCGGCGTTTGGCCGGATGGGATCTACATGTCGGCCAACATGTTTGGCTATCCTGCCGGCGCCCCTTTCCAAAACGCCCGAGCGTATGCCTTCAACAAAGCTCAAATGTACGCCGGTGCGCCGACGGTCCAGTCTGTTTCGTTCGACGCTCCGTCAGCAGACTTCACGATCCTGCCCAGTAACGCACGGCTACAGACCGGCACACCACCGCCGGGCACGCCCAATTACTTCCTCTCAACCTGGGAGTTCACGAACGCCGTAACTGTTTATAAGTTTCACGTCGACTGGAACAAGATCTCTGCGTCTACGTTTACCGGGCCAGACATTCCCGCTGCGGCAACCAGTTGGCCCAATGCAAATGTGCCCAACGCGCCGTCACTTGGCGGCAACAGCCTTGACGTGCTGCAAATTCGAGCGATGATGCAGAACCAGTACTCGAACCTCGGAGGTATAGAGTCCCTCTGGGCGAGTCATACTGTGCGCCGTGGCGACATCAATGGTTTTGCCGCTCCTCGTATCTACCAGGTGCCGGTCACGGGTGGCACTGTGGGCGCAAACATCACGCAGGCCGCCACCTTTGATCCGGACGCAGCGAATCTCATCTATCGTTTCATGCCTAGTGTGGCCGTCGATCGCGCCGGGAACATGGCGCTGGGCTATAGCACCTCAAGCAGCACGACCAAGCCGGCCATCAAGTACGCCGGTCGACTTGCTACCGACCCAATTAATACTTTCAGCCAGACCGAGCAAGTGCTTATTCAGGGGGCGGGCACGCAAACAGGAAACTGCGGCGGAGCGGCGTGTACCAGGTGGGGAGATTACAGCGCGATGACGCTCGACCCCGACGGTTGCAGATTCTGGTACACGAACATGTACTACCCGGTCGACGGCCTGGACCACCACACTCGTATCGGATCGTTTGGTTTGCCACAGTGCACCACGGTCGGTAGTGGTAGTGTGCAAGGGACCGTGACATCGAGTTCCGGGGGTGGACCAATTAATGGCGCCACCGTGGCTTTGGGCAGCCGAACCGCGACGACAGATTCGAGCGGCTTCTATTCTTTCCCTAATCTTCCGGCCGGGACCTACCCGAGCATTTCGGCCAGCTTCCCGGGCTATACCTCGAGCACGATCAATAGTGTCGTTGTAACCACGGGCTCAATTACGCCTGAGAATTTCATCTTGAGTCCTGGATCAAACAACGGGTGCATTATCGACACGTCGCAAACTGACTTCCAGGCTGGCGTGCCGACGAGCGTTGACCTAACGAGCAGTCCTGGCAACGTCATTCTTTTGAATGCCGCGAATGTTGACCAACAGAACTTGACGGTCAGCAACAGCGGTTACGGCTTCACCAACACGTCGTGGGCGGCTCAAACCTTCCAGCCCGCCGTCACCGGCCAACTGACGCGGGTGGACCTCGATCTTTTTTGTAGCGCTTGCAGCGGCGCCAACCCGAACATTACGGTCTCGATCAGGGCGACGAGCGGCGACTTGCCCACTGGCGCAGACCTGGCTACAGCGACGATCCCCGGTTTCAGCAGCGGCTCCGGGGGATTTTTCACCGCGAACTTCGCCAGTCCGCCAACGCTGACCGCTGGAACCAGGTATGCGATTGTGTTTCGTTTGGTCTCGGCGCGCACAACCGGAACGCAAGCGTATGTCACGAGCGCTGTGGGCGGCCAGGGACCTTACGCCAACGGTCGCCGTGCCACGTCCACCAACAGCGGCTCAACCTGGACCGGAAATAGTACGAGGGACCTCGGCTTTATTACGTACATGAACAGCGGCTTCGCTCTGTCCGGTAATCTGATCTCCGGTGCTAAGGATGCGAACCCACATGCTGGTGGCGCAGTCACCTGGATCACACTGTCGTGGACTGCCGCCACCCCCGCCGGCACCGCGGTGAAGTTCCAGGTCGCCGCCAGCAACAGCGCGAGCGGTCCATTCAACTTCGTGGGACCCGACGGCACTGCCGCTACTTTCTTTACTACCAGCGGCGCGTCGCTTGCCCGATTCAATGGGCTGCGCTATTTGAAATACGAGGCGTTCCTGACCACCAATAGCAGCAATGTCACGCCCACCTTAAACGATGTCACGGTCTGCTTCAGTAACACCGTGCCTACATTCCTGGTTGTCGGCTCAGCGAGCGGCCCTTACGGAGGTACGGTCAATCTTTCGGCCACGCTCACAGATGGTGTCTCGCCACTGAGTGGCAAGACTGTCAGTTTCAGTCTCAACGGAAATAACGTGGGCAGCGCTGTGACCAATGCATCCGGCGTCGCGTCACTCTCAAGTGTGAGTCTGTCCGGAATCGACGCCGGAAGCTATCCTACCGGCGTCGGCGCAAACTTTGCGGGCGATGCTTCTTTCAATACAAGCTTGGGGAGCAATAGTCTCGTAGTAAACAAGGCTAACCAAACGATTAACTTTGCGGCGCTACCGAACAAGACTTATGGCGATCCGGACTTCACAGTAAGCGCAACCGTTTCATCCGGTTTAAGCGTGAGTTTTGCGGCTTCCGGTCAATGCACGGTAAGCGGCAGTACTGTGCACCTTACTGGTTCAGGGTCATGCACGATCACGGCTTCGCAAGCTGGTAACACGAATTACAATGCTGCGCCGAACGTTCCGCAGACGTTTAGCATTACATCGCCGACTCCCACCCCGACCCCAACTCCAACACCGGTGAATGACACGGTTTGGGTGGAGGACACTACACCGGCAGGGGCGACGCTAGGAGGAAATGGCGAAAGTTGGAACTGGATTGGTTCCAATCCAACTCCGTTTGCCGGGAGCCTGGCTCACCAATCAAATCTCACGAGCGGCTTGCATCAACACTATTTCTATAGTGCGACAGAAACGCTAACAGTCAATACTGGAGACACTCTGATTGCCTACATCTATCTGGATGCGGCAAATCCTCCCAGTGAGATCATGTTGCAGTGGACTGATGGCAGTTGGGAGCATCGTGCGTATTGGGGAGCCAATGCCTATACGTTAATTGGCATTGATGGAACGGCGAGTCGCCGATTCATGGGTTCTTTGCCGGCGGCGGGACAGTGGGTGAGGTTAGAAGTGCCAGCCAGCCAGGTTGGGCTGGAAGGACACGTACTCAACGGCATGGCTTTTACGCTTTATGACGGACGTGCTACCTGGGATTATGCCGGAAAATCTTCAGCATCTGGGACTCCTACTCCTACCCCCACTCCGTCGCCAAGCGCCGGTATTTGGGTGGAAGATACTACACCGGCAGGGGCGACGCTAGGAGGAAATGGCGAAAGTTGGAACTGGATTAGTTCCAATCCAACTCCGTTTGCCGGGAGCCTGGCTCACCAATCAAATCTCACGAGCGGCTTGCATCAACACTATTTCTATAGTGCGACAGAAACGCTAACAGTCAATACTGGAGACACTCTGATTGCCTACATCTATCTGGATGCGGCAAATCCTCCCAGTGAGATCATGTTGCAGTGGACTGATGGCAGTTGGGAGCATCGTGCGTATTGGGGAGCCAATGCCTATACGTTAATTGGCATTGATGGAACGGCGAGTCGCCGATTCATGGGTTCTTTGCCGGCGGCGGGACAGTGGGTGAGGTTAGAAGTGCCAGCCAGCCAGGTTGGGCTGGAAGGACACGTGCTCAACGGCATGGCTTTTACGCTTTATGACGGACGTGCTACCTGGGACCATGCCGGAAAAGCAGTGCCCTAATTCCTTTCTGTTCTCCGACTTCTGATTTCTGATCTCTGATCTCCGATCTCTGACCTCCCATTTCTGACCTCTGTTCTCTGACCTCTGTTCTCTGACCTCTATGTCTGATATTGCCATCCGCTGTGAGCACCTGAGTAAGCAGTACCGCATCGGTGAGCGCGAGTCGTATAAGGCTCTGCGTGACGTCATCACCGACGGCGTTTCATCGCCCTTCCGCAAGCTGCGCTCAGCGCTTCGCAATGGTTCGGCGAGTTCAAATGGTTCGGACTCAGCACTCAGTACTCAGCACTCATCACTTCCATCTGAAATCCGCAATCCGAATTCCGAAAGTCGAAATTCGTTCTGGGCTTTGGATGACGTTTCTTTCGAAGTGAAACGTGGTGAAGTCCTGGGGATCATCGGACGCAACGGAGCGGGGAAGAGCACGTTGCTCAAAATTCTCTCGCGCATCACTAAGCCGACTAAAGGACACGCGGATATTCACGGTCGCGTCGCGTCGTTGCTGGAAGTGGGCACTGGCTTTCATCCGGAATTAACCGGCCGCGAAAACATCTATCTCAACGCCGCCATTCTCGGAATGCGGAAAGCTGAGGTCGAGCGCAATTTTGACGAGATAGTTGCGTTTTCCGAAGTGGAAAAGTTTATTGACACCCCCGTGAAGCGTTACTCAAGTGGCATGTATGTCCGCCTCGCCTTTGCAGTAGCCGCGCATCTGGAACCGGAGATTCTGATCGTGGATGAAGTGCTGGCGGTCGGCGACGCCGCCTTTCAGAAAAAATGTCTGGGGAAGATGAACGATGTAGCTAAGGCCGGAAGAACAGTTCTCTTTGTTAGCCATAACATGGGAGCAATTCAGCGGCTCTGCAACCGCTGCATGCTCGTGGACACGGGACGCCTCTCCGTAGACGGCGACCCGCGAACGGTCGTCCCCGACTATCTAAGCTTGGCACACCATACTGGCAGATTCGAACAATTTAATATTAGGAACCAGGATTGCGAAGTTCGTTTTAGCGTCATGGATGAATCGGGCAATCCGACAAAAATCTGGCATTTCGGGCAGAAGTTGACAGTAAAGGTAGCTATCTCAACCCGGGTACCGCTCATCCGACCTGCTGTAGACATCTCCTTTCACTCAGACATACAAGCTCGTCTGTTCGCCTTTCAGAGCGACAAGCTGGGCCAAGGGCCGGACAAGATTGAAGGCACGTGGAATATCACTTTCGAGATCGAGAATCCGGGATTAACGGTCGCCGAAATGTACTTTGATATTGGCGTGCGCCAAAAAAGCGAACCTTACATAGTCCTAATCCGCGAAGCTGAAAGGCTATTCTCGGACTACTCGTCAGCACCGACCGCGTCCCTCCACGATTGCCTCTTATATACAACAGCTAAACACTCATGGGAGGCTGGCAGTGAGAACTAAAGTTGCGCGTCTGATCAAGATGGTCCTACGAAAGGTTAGCAGGCGCGATTATCTCATACTCAATCCGAATTGGGTTTCATTGGGCGGCGAAGGGTACAACCTGATGTCGAATGGGCGGGCCAATAAGCGGTATCTCCCCGTCCGCTATAGTTACCATACTCCGCAAGATTGGAACTTACGTTACGATATTCGCGGCCATCAGTTTGGTGTCTTGCAATACAGTCTCAGCGCTCCGCAACAGGAACCTTTTTGCAAGGTTGAGTTGAATGTTCAGCTGCCCTTTACCTGGACCATCAAACTCGAGGATCAGGGATTGACTGGAAACGGTAGTCACCTGCCATGCGTTCCACGCCGCCAGCTTCCCAACAAGACGCCGTGGCTGGTGGGAAATCTAAAGTTCCAGTCAGTCCAGAACGAAACCTTTTATCGCCGCACAGGGCATCGAGTCAGACTGGAACCGGGTGTCGCCGACGCGGATTACTTTAATGGGCTGGTCTATGATTCTTATGCCGAGGATGCTGTCTGTTTTCCCAAAGAGATCTTGAAGACGGTTGGCCGGTTTCATCCTCTGGAGGGAAAAATCCTGGACATTGGCTGTGCCATGGGGTTGATGGTCGCGGAGGCTCACTCGAGAGGGCTCGATGCTGAAGGCTTGGATTATTCCCCATGGGCGGTCGAGCAAGCCAATCACCGTACAGCAGACCGGTGCCGTGTACTTGACCTGGATAAGGCTGTACTGTCCGATTTCAATTCGACCTATGACATCATCACTATGCATTCCGTAATAGAGCATCTGGGCAATCCCAAACATGCCCTTGAACTCGTGTACGGACTCTGCCGACCGGGCAGCGTTGTCTACATCCAAACCCTCAATGCGGATTCCCTAATGCACCGGATCATGGGTGAGGATTGGGGCGGGTATACCGACTACACACACCAAAGTCCCTGGATTACGGCAGATTGGATAGAAGGGACTGCAAAAGAGTTGGGGTTCGAAGTCGAGTACCTCAGAAGGTATTACGTGTGGAACGATAATACCTACGACGATGTGTGGCGCAGTTTCAGCTCCTTTGCGGAAATCTATCCGGCCAACGTCATTCTCGAAGACCAGTTCGGCGATGCTATAGAAGTTGTCCTACGTCGCCCAATCGGGTCTTAAGCCGTACGCATGGCGAAATCTTCAAAACAAAGAAAAGCCACCACGCGGCGTCGGCGCATTCTGTTCGTCTGCTTCGCCGATAGCTCTCACTCGCAGTCCTGGATTGATTTGCTGGCGACGAGCGACTTCGACGTGAGAGTCTTCGCTTACACTTTAGACACTAATGGAAGATATCCGCCGCAGCCCTGGCAGTTTCCAACTTATGTGTTAGTGAAACCGAACGAGGAAAGGATCGCCGCCCGCATCATCTCGCTCCTGCCCGGAACGCGGCGCCTCCGCCGTTTTGTCAATCTGGCGAGCTACCGGTTCGATCTCTTAACGCGCTGGCTAGCCCACGCCATCCGTAGCTGGAAGCCAGACATCGTCCATAGCTTTTCGATCAATCCCGCTGGCAATCTGACGTATCAGGCACTGTCCCGCATTCCGAAAGCGCAGCGGCCCAAGTGGATCGTCTCTTCATGGGGCAGCGACCTAAACCTCGGCATACACGAACCTGAACAGGTTCAACAGATCGAGGGTGTTTTACGCCACTGTGATGGGTTCTTCTCCGATTGCCGGAGGGATATACGGCAGGCATTGGATCACGGGCTGTCGCCGGATAAAGTGGCCATCTATGACGGGATTCCAGTGACAGGAGGAATGCTTCCGTCGTTGGTCCAGCAAAGTTCTTCGTTAAAGAGCAGCGGGCGCAAACTCATCATCGTGCCCAAAGCTTATGAAGAGACGGCCAACAAGACTCTGTCCGTCCTTGAAGCGCTGCGCATGGTGGAAGAAGTAACTGTCGGATATGAGATCCATCTCTTCATGTGCTCTTACGACGTGCGGATTTGGTTGCGTACGTTGCCGGAGTCGTTGAGACAGCGCTGCCACTGTCATGGGACTATTCCCAATGCTGAATTGGTCGAAATGCTCAAACGCGCGAGAGTGATGATAGCGCCATCGCTTTCGGATGGAACGCCGATTACGATGCTTGAGGCGATGGCCTGCGGAGCATTGCCTTTGATGTCGCCGCTTGAGTCAATTCGAGAATGGATTGATGATGGTCGCAACGGACTATTGGCTCATGCTCTCTACCCCGACCAACTCGCCAGGGCCCTGCGCCGTGCTTTGACGGACGATGAGTTCTGCGATAGCGCGGCTAAAATAAACCGTCAGATTATAACGGAACGCGCCAACCGGAATGTGATACGCACTCAAGCGCTTGATTATTACCGTCACCTCTTGAGCGCTCCATCATCCGAACCTGCCTTGACTACTGAGTTGGATGCGGTCCGTGGCTAGTATTCCTCATGTCTCAAAAACTTTTAATTTGGGGGGCATCGGGGCACGCTTTGGTTGTGGCAGACATTATTCGCTCTCGTGGCGAGTACGAGATAATCGGGTTTATTGACGACCTAAACCCGGCACGTTATGGCACCGACTTTAACGGAGCGCCCATCCTGGGAGGCAGAGAAAAATTAGACAAGCTCGCTCGCGCGGGAATCGAGAACCTTATATGCGCTGTGGGAGACTGCGAGGCCAGGTTGAACCTCGCCGCCTTCGCCAAAAGTAAGGGCTTCTCACTGGCGGCGGCTATTCACCCACGAGCTATTGTGGCTGCTGATGTGAAGGTGGGAACCGGAACCGTGATCGCTGCTGGCGCAGTCGTGAATCCTGGGTCGACAGTTGGGCAGCATGCAATCGTAAACACTTGTGCGAGTATAGATCATGAATGCTTGATCGAAGACGGAGCACACATCGGACCAGGCGCACATCTTGGTGGCCGCGTGTCGGTCGGGCGAGCGACATGGATTGGCATCGGAGCAGTTGTTAAAGACAGCGTCAAGATCGGAGCGGGGGCCATCATTGGAGCGGGCACGGTAGTTCTTGAAGATATTCCTGAGAGCGTTGTTGCTTATGGAATACCGGCGAGAGTCAAGCGGAGGGTGACTCAGAGGTGAGTAAGCAATCAATTAAGGATCTGGCGCTCTTCGGCGGCGCGCCTTCGTTTGCGCAGTTATTGCATGTAGGCCGACCCAACATCGGCAACCATGAGCAGTTTTTCGCTCTCGTCAAAGAAATTCTCGATAACCGGTTGCTCACTAACAATGGTCCGCTAGTGCGGGAATTGGAATCACGACTGGCTGCCTACTTGGGCGTAAAACACTGCATCGCGATGTGCAATGCAACAGTCGCGTTGGAGATTGCAATTCGCGCCCTTGGCCTCACCGGCGAGGTTATAGTGCCGTCCTTCACCTTCATTGCAACTGCTCATGCGTTGCAATGGCAGCAGGTTACGCCGGTTTTCTGCGATATTGATCCAATCACTCACTTGATCGATCCCAACCGTGTGGAAGAGATGATTACGCCGCGGACCACTGGAATTATCGGGGTGCACTTGTGGGGCAGGCCTTGCGATATCGACGCTCTCACGGACATTGCCAGAAGGCGAAACCTCGCATTGTTGTTTGATGCGGCTCATGCTTTCGGCTGCTCGTTCAGGGGCCGGATGATTGGAAACTTTGGTCATGCTGAAGTGCTCAGTTTCCACGCGACAAAGTTCATCAACACCCTGGAAGGTGGAGCGGTCGTGACTAATAACGATGAACTGGCAACAAAACTTCGCTTAATGAGAAACTTTGGTTTTACGGATTACGACCAAGTAGGCTACATAGGGACGAACGGTAAGATGAACGAAGTTTCGGCTGCGATGGGGCTCACCTCGCTGGACGGTCTGGACGAGTTCGTAGCTGCAAACCGACGCAATTACATTCGATATCAAGAGGCTCTGCAGGATGTCCTGGGTGTGCGGCTGCTTGCGTATTCTAATTCTGAGATATGTAATTTTCAGTACATCGTAATCGAAATAGATGAGGCGCTAACGCAAGTCAGCCGTGATGAATTGATGCGTATTTTTCACGCGGAGAATGTGATGGTGCGCCGCTATTTTTACCCTGGCTGTCATCGGATGGAGCCATACCGTTCCTACTTTCCTCATGCGGGATTCCTGCTGCCGGAAACAGAAAGTACGACAGAGCGTGTGCTCTGTTTGCCGACAGGTGGGACGGTTAGTGAAGATGAGGTTGAACGCGTCTGCCAGATTCTGAAACTGGCGCTGGAAAACTCCAGCGAAGTGCGCCAGCGCCTTCGTGATCTCAGTGCAGGCTACGCGTTGAGTCGCTGAAACCGATTTTAGTGAGATTGGTGAAAGGACTACGACTTTGAATCTCAGAGAGGTCATTGCGAACCCTCCGAACCCTCATTCAGATGGGAGGGGTCAATACTACTCGATGGGTATCCCTGAGAAGGTTATGCGCTTCATCAGTGAGCACGTTGACGAGTCATCTCATACACTTGAGACGGGGTGTGGGTTGAGCACTGTTTTGTTCGCTCTTTCCGGTGCTCGGCACATCTGCATTACACCCGCAAAGGAGGAGATTGAGCGCATTAAAGATTATTGCCAGACTAACGGTATCCCCATAGATCATCTCACCTTCCATATGGATCTGTCAGAGAAGGTTCTACCTGGTGTTGAGTGCGAGCCGCTTGATCTGGTTTTGATAGACGGCCGGCATGGTTTTCCAGCGCCCTTTATCGACTTCTATTACACTGCTGACAAGCTCAAGGTGGGTGGGTTATTGGTCATAGACGATACCTGGTTGTGGACCGGTGACGTGCTCAAACAGAATCTCTTGCTGGAACCCGAGTGGAAGCTTGAAGCAGATTTCTCACCGCGCACGTCTGTGTTTCGCAAGTTGGCCGATTGAAGTCAGTCTAAAGAATGGACTCAGCAAGCGTTTGTGGTAAATAACAGTCAATTCAAGCTCAACGAAAAACGACCATCGTATCTCGTCACGACGTTTCGCTACTTAAAAGAGGGAGAGTTCGACGTCCTGATGCGAAAGATTATCCGAAAGCTAAGAGGCGCCCGACAAACCTCGTGACGAGTCCGCAGTGTGAAACTCAAAGTCCGAGAGATAATCATACCCCACACTCAAATGAAGGTAAGCGTTTTAGTCATAACTTATAATCAGCAGCGGTACATATCTGAGGCGATCAATAGCATTTTGATGCAGCAAGTCAAATTTGATTATGAGATTGTCGTTGGTGATGATGCTTCAACCGACCAGACGCAGGCCATTCTTTTGGATTTTCAGACTCGTTACCCGGACAAAATTCGCTTACTGCTGCGGGACAAAAGCGAAGCAGAGCACGATAGGGCGCGCGGCCTACCGGGAAAGACTAACCACGCAAAGACTCTTCAAGCATGCAGAGGTGATTACGTTGCCTTACTTGATGGTGATGACTATTGGACGTCTCCTTTCAAGTTACAGAAACAGGTGGAGCTTCTAGATAGACGTCCGGATTGCGCCATGTCTTGCCACCCAGTTGTCATAATCCGTGACGGTTATGATAACGAGCCTGAGCTTGTACTTGGAGCGACCCAGAACGAAACATTTACGCTGGAAGAGTTCTTAGCAGGAAAATGTTTTGTTGCCGCGGTGTCTGTCGTGTTTCGAAGAGGACTTTTCGAAGATCTTCCTCCGTGGTTTTACAATTTGGTGATCGGCGATTGGTCGCTAAACGTTTTGAATTTGGAGCATGGAAACATTGCTGTTATCAATGAAGTCCTGGCCGCCTACAGAAAACATTCTGGCGGTATGTGGACCGGTGCGGAAGGCTCCGAGAAAGAAAACCTGGAGTATATTAAGTTCTATAAAGCGGTCAACCGGCATTTAAACTTTCGCTATGACAAGATCATCGCAGTGAAAATCTTCATGTGTCGGGTTGCATTGGTGGCGTATTTCTGCCGCAAAGGTGACTATGCCAGCGCCAGAGCACATGGTCTGAAATGCCTTAGGTCGCGGCCAATTCACAAGCAACTTCTTCTAAAACTCAAGGTATTTTTGAGATTATATGTCCCCCCGATCTATCGTATCAGCAAGAAGGCTCATCACTACTTTCCCGGCAGCGTATCTTCTTCATGATCTTCTTGTAATTTCATTTACTTTCGACTTTTCAGAATTGTCACCTGCTACAACCCTAGTTCCTTGCACATGAGCAATAATCGCCTTCGAGTATTACTGGTGCCCGATTCGACCTACTGGGTGACGGGTACGATTGCGAAAAACATTGCCAGGTTCAATCCATGGATCGAAGCCACTGTAGCGTCGGGTCCAGTGATTGACGCGTTGCTCAACGAACAGCCGGAGTTGATGAAGAACTTCGACCTAGTTCACTTCACCTGTCCATATTCTTCGAAAAAATGGCTGCCACGCTTTCGCGACTTGGTTCCCTGCGTCACCAGCCATCACCACGTTACTGACTGGGAAGCCATTCAACACAATGCTGAGGGAGATGCGATCGTTGTCGGCTCGCCAGAATGGGCAGAGGATCTTGGCAATCGTGGCGTTGATACGTCGCGCGTGTTCTGTGTTCCTTACGGCGTCGATGCAATGCTGTTTCGACCGTCGACAGAAGGGCGGGAAGCTGTGCGCCAGAAGCTGGGTCTCAACAAAGAAACAACTTTGGTCGGCTTCTTCGGTAAGAACAGCAGCAACAACGACGGTCGCAAGGGCATTGATGTTTTCACCGAGGCCGCCCGCGAGCTTAACAATCGAATCAAACTACTAGCCATATTGATTATTGGACCCGGCTGGCAGGAACTCACCAATTCGCTCGCGGCGTCAGGTGTTAAATGCATTTGGATTCCTTTCATTCAGGAACTAAAGGACCTGGCCGGAATGTATCAGGCGCTGGACTTTTACTGGGTCACCGCCCGCATCGAAGGCGGACCTGTGACCTTGCTCGAAGCCATGAGCACCGAAGTGTGTTGCTTAACAACGGCCGTTGGCATCGCGCGTGAAATAGTCAAAGACAACGAGAATGCGGTCATGTTGCCATTTAACGACCCGGAAGCTTTCGTTGCCAGCACTGCGTCATTAGCAAGTGACCCTGAAGAGCGGCGAAGGCTGGGGCAAAACGCGCGGCAAACGATGTTGAAGGAAATGCATGTAGGCATAACTGCCACTCGCGTCAAAGATGTTTACCTCAAGGCGTTCGATAATTTCGCACGCAGAATGCGGCGCCCGGCTCCCTTAGATGCTCACTCTATCTCGAATGCATTTGCGATGGCTGCCCCGGCGCAGAACGAAATGGCTGTTGAAGTGCCGCTGAATGGATTTCCGCTTGAGCTTCACAAGCGTGTGAAGCTGCTGGAAGGTCTCGCATTCGCCGAGCATCTGTGGCTTTATCACAAGCAACGGAGAGTGGCGTTTAAAATGATCACGCGCGAGTGGCTGGCAAATCCTTTCTCGCCGTTGCCTGCTCGCGTGCTCCTGCGGCGAATGTTGCCTGTTTCAATGGTGGCGCGCATTGTGAAGGCAAAAAACGGGTCACGACACGAATCCGAGTTACTCGCGCATTGAGCGATATTACCGTTCACCTCTTCTGACTAACGTGTTTCCGATCTCCGTAATCACTTGCTCACACAATCCGCGTGAAGATTATCTGGCACAGGTAATTGAGGCACTAAAGAACCAAACGCTCGACAAACAGCGCTGGGAATACTTACTGATCGATAACGCCAGCGATAAGGCGTTGGAAAAGCGGGTCGATCTTTCGTGGCAGCCGAATTCGCGGCACATCAGGGAAGAGAATTTAGGCCTAACGCATGCGCGGCTGCGAGGAATACGCGAATCGCGCAACGAGATTTTGGTGTTCGTGGACGACGATAACGTTCTGGACGCGGGGATTATTTGGAACAGTCGCTGAAGATTGCTGACAGCTGGTTCATGCTCGGCTCGTGGAGTGGCCAAGCCAGACCTGGATTTGAAACACCGCCACCGGAATGGACCAAACGGTACTGGGGCAATCTAGTCATTCGCAGCCTGGAGCGCGATTTCTGGTCAAACCTACCGCATCTTCCGGAAACCATGCCCTGCGGCGCCGGCTTATGCGTCCGACGGGAAGTAGCCGAACATTCTCTGCATCTGCACGATACGGGCAAACGTGACTTCAATCTCGATCGGACAGGTGGTTCACTGATTTTGGCCGGTGATAATGATCTTGCGGCTTGTGCTTGCGACGTCGGATTCGGTGTAGGACTCTTCGTTGCCCTAAAGCTTACTCATTTGATTCCCGCCGAACGGTTGGAAGAAAAGTATCTCCTTCGGCTGATAGAAGGAATTGCATATTCGGGCGTCATGTTCAAGTCATTTCGATCGCCGGAAAGTCATCGACCAAGACTTACAAGAAAGTTTGCGGATAGCGCGCGCCAGCTTTTGATGAATCGTCGGGATTGACGCTTCTTTCAGGCATCTCGGCGCGGTGAGCTAGGCGCGGCACGAGAGCTAACGGCGCGTTCAGGCGACGTGACAGGCCGAAGTGTAGAGCAATCCCAAGCGATTTGGTAAAGCAACCCGGTGAGCGATTGGTACCCCCAAATCGCTTAGAACATTTGGAAATTCGGATTTTTATCCAAGTAGGAACATTCGAGGACGTTGAATGTAACCCGCTTAGAAAGTTCATTCTTCAATGGTTGACTGCATATACCTTGCTGCATGCGCACGCGATGCCCGCTTGACGCGCATTTGCGTGGCCAGTATTCGCTACTTTTACCCTGACGTTCCAATACGTTTGCTTGCCGGGGACATCCTGCAACGCGGTTTAGCGAAGGAACTGAAACGTTATTGGGGCGTCGAACTGGTGGATCTTCCAGAGGGCGATTATGGATGGGGACTGGTGAAACTAGAACCACTGTTTGGTCCACCCGGGCAAAGCTTTCTCGTAATGGACGTCGATACCGTTATGACGGGGCGTTTGCTTG
>JBDUCB010000274.1:0-9254 GCA_040003695.1 bacterium | reverse complement strand
GAGGCAAACGTCTTCGCGGCCGAGCGCGTGTCGTGCGGTTGGTCGCGATCGAAACCGAAAAAATATTCTTCGAGCACGAGCTTGCCACGATAGGCCACCAGCATCGAGTGGATCAGCCCGGGCCGACTTGCCGCCGGGTCGGCATCAACCAGTCTCTGGACCAGACGTGCGAGCGCCGCTTCATCCATACCAACGTCGCGCGCGCGCGCTGTTGCCCAGCCATCTCCTGTGAGCGGCGGTTGGCGGTAAACATATTTTGCTTCGCCGGGAGGACGCGGAAAGAAATTACTTGCTTGCGCAGACTTGCGGCGCGTCAGAGTGATGGTGTGACCAAGATCGGGCCAAAGCATTTGTAATTGGTCAGGCGTGGTGAGCGTCGCATTCAGACGGATTTCCGGTTTTGCCGGGTCAGGCTGCACCGCAAATTGTACTGAACTGCCGTCGCGGTTGACGCGAAGTTGCGAGGAACCGCCAGTCGAGTTCATTTCCGGGTTGCGGAATGTTCCAACCAGCGTGCCTTTGCTGTTGCGAAAGATTTTCAGATAGAGAGTGAAATGATTCTCCAGTGGGCGCACAGTTCCGCGCCAGAGGTTGCGCCCCGCTCGCTTTAAAACAAGAGGCGAAGCGAACGGCTGGCCCGAGCCGCCGGGATCGTTGTTGTCCTGGGTTGATCCTGAAGGCTGCAACCAGAAGCCACTGATCGTGCGGCCGTTCTTGATTAGCGTCCCGCGGTACTCCCCACGATTGCCCGCAAAGGAAAAACGAACTTCATGGCCCGTCAGATGGAAACCTGACTCCGCGCCCGCCAGACTTGCGCGCCAGTTTGAGCCGGCACGCGAAACAATTAACTCGCCGTGCAGGCCGGGAACATAACCTTCTTCATAGGACCAAATGCCGATCAGCGCATCAGCAGCGGAACCGATCGGCGCCGGCGATTGCGCTTTCAAACCGAAGCACACGACAACCAGCACCGCGCAAATCGCGAGGGTCAAACACCTCAAATTAATCATTGGCTTATGTCTCCTCCCTG
Source organism: bacterium (assembly GCA_040003695.1). Classification (GTDB taxonomy): domain Bacteria; phylum Acidobacteriota; class Blastocatellia; order Pyrinomonadales; family Pyrinomonadaceae; genus PSRF01. The sequence goes on along the minus strand of JBDUCB010000274.1, from coordinate 8,224 downwards.
GATTCGCGCGCCCTAAGCCAGGAGACGATTGGCTGGTACCCGCTTTGCAGATTGGTACGAAGAGCGGCGCACGCCGCGTCAAGATCTCTTCGACGCAGCGATGCCATGATGCGTTTGTGTTCGTTGCATGCAACTGAAACATTCTTGCTTCCACGCATCAAAGCGATCTCATAGCGACGCGTGCGTTGCATGAACTGCTTGATCAGTCCAATCAGGACTTTATTCGGACAACCGGCAAGCAACTCAAGGTGCCACTCGTCATCTAGATCAATAATCGAATCCGCGTGGTGTGCTTTCTCGATCTGAGCATTGAGTTTCGTGAGTCGTTCCAGCGCGTCGCGTGATGGCAGACCGGCCAACCGCAGGGCCTCCGGATCAAGCAGCTTCCGAATCGGATAGATCTGTTCAAACTCTTCCAGCGTCAACGGTCGTACGGAGTAACCAATGCGCGGACTGCTGGTGAGCGCACCTTCATGAGCAAGCAGGTGAAGCGCCTCGCGCAGCGGCGTACGACTGACGCCGAGTTGTTGCGAGAGATGCACTTCGTTGATGCGTTCAGAAGCCGGAAGCCGACCATCGACAATCATGTTGCGCAGTTCCGCTGCAACGGAATCGCTGATGTTGTTGTCGCGCACAAGCGCCAGGGAAGTTTGCATACTGTATACAGTATACAATTGAGCAGATTTAATGCAATACGAGCGAGTGCAGGTTCCTGGGACCTGCCGGAGTACTACCCGTTCGTCAGCGACGATTGAATATTCATTGCGTAGCTACAATACCCAGAGTCATGACTGATTGTTGATCCAGTGCTCGGACAGTTCCCATCCGCTGTCTTCAAACCGCTTGAGATCCGAAGACAAAGATTTCAGCCGGTGGGTGATTTGCGGGGCGATGCGAATCATCAACATTGATGGGTGACAGGTGACAAAAAGAGGGATCGGCATAGATCTCACGAATAAACACGTATAAGAATCGGGGCCACCAGACGTCTCCGTATTTGTTTAGTACGGTGCGGCTGACTTTACATTCCGACTGGTTGACCCGTAAGACTCCATAAGACATCGTCCGCAGGACAAAAAATCTTGGATGATCAGGTCTAATTTGGTAGTCTAAGTTGCGGCGTTCCCCCAAACGAAACGCCGCTTGAGTCTCACTTAATCCGGCTCCTTTCCTTGCCTTGCAGGTTTCCCCCACCAACCATTAACTTCGATTTTGAATACTTACTAAATTCAACTCGCAAATAACCCGCCTCGGGAAGGCGAACTTACGGGATCCTCGTCACCACTCTGAAGCCGCGCTTTCACTAAAACGTCAGCCCAGCCGAACCAAACCCAATATCACACGGCCAGTAAGAAGCCGTCACTGCCAAATGAAATGCAGGGAGAATATGCCGGGGAAAAAATCAGTAAACGAAGCCGCCAGACTTGAGGCGCTGCATCAATACAACACTCTCAGCACTGAGACTGAAGAGAAATTTGCTGATGTCCTGCGATTGGCATCACAGATTTGCCGGACTCCTGTGGCGCTCGTCAGCCTCGTAGATAAAGACCGTGTTTATTTTAAAGCGGCACGTGGCCTCAAGGTGAAAGAGATGCCTCGCGACGGCGCTTTCTGCGCTCAAACTATTTTGCAGAAAGAACCTTTAACGGTTGAAGACGCGCGCGCGGATCCGCGCTTTAAACGGAGCCCGCTAGTCATCGCTCATCCTTACGCGAGACTCTACGCCGGCGTGCCATTAATCACGGCGGCAGGAGATGCGCTGGGAACTCTGTGCGTGATGGATTCGATTCCACGTACTCTGACCGAAGAACAACATGAGGCGCTTGCGATTTTGGGCCGGCAAGCCATGTCTCTGCTGGAAGAATGTCGCGGCCAATCGCTAACTTCGGGAGCTGTGAATCAGTTTGCTTACTACGACACTATAACCAACCTTCCTAATCACGAATTATTTAGAGATCGTCTGCAACAGGCGCTGGCGCTCTCGCGTCGCAACGATCAGATGCTTGGCGTCATGTTGATTAGTCTGGATCGGTTCAAGACAATTAACGACACCCTTGGCTACGTGGCTGCCGATCGATTATTGCGTGAGGTAGCCGATCGAATAAGCAGTTGCGTGCGTGAATGCGACACAGTCGCGCGTTTTGGCCGTGACGAGTTTGCGCTTCTGTTTACGCAGCTCCGCCGGGCTGAGGATGCAGCCAAGATCGCTCAAAGCATTCGCAGCGCCTTGTCTTCGTCGTTCAACTTCAAGCAACAGGAGCTCTTCGTCACTAGCAGTATGGGAATTAGCCTCTTTCCGTATGACGCGAAAGATATGGTGACGCTTTTGAAGAACGCCGGCACCGCCCTAAACCGCGCCCAGGAGCAGGACGGAAACAATTATCAGTTTTATACGTCCGGTAGGACCACCAAAGCTCTTAAACAGTTGGTGCTGGAAAACAACATCCGGCCTGCTCTTGAACGTGGGGAATTTGTTTTTCATTACCAACCGCAGGTAAACATGCAAACCTTTCAAATGGTAGGTATGGAAGCGTTGATGCGCTGGCAACATCCCGTCCTTGGGTTGCTGTATCCTAGCGAGTTCATCAAGGTAGCAGAAGAAAGCGGCTTGATTGTAATGCTTGGCGACTGGGCAGTGCGCGCCGCATGCATGCAGAGCAAAGCATGGCAGGACGCCGGTCTTGATCCTTTGCCTATGGCAGTAAACCTGTCGCCGCGCCAATTCCAGCAGCCAGGATTAGTCGAAACGGTGGGAAAGGTATTAAAGGACACCGGACTTGATCCGTGCCTTTTGGAGTTGGAATTGACGGAAGGCTCACTGATGAAAAATCCGGATGAGGCGATCGGCAAGCTTCATGAATTGAAAGCCATGGGCGTGAAGATTTCGATAGACGACTTTGGTACCGGTTATTCATCTCTCAGCTACCTTAAACTCTTTCCCATTGACACTCTTAAGATTGATCAATCTTTCGTAAATGAAATAAACACCGACGCGGATGACGCCGCTATAGTTGCGGCAATTATCAGCCTTGCCCACGCGCTAAGATTAAATGTGATCGCCGAAGGCGTGGAAACGCAGGAGCAACTTGATCACTTGCAACGACTGGGTTGCGACAGCGTGCAGGGATTTCTATTTAGCAAACCGCTCTCGATTGAAGATTTCACTCAGCTGCTGGTAGAAAGGCTCAGTCTCAGACCCCGCAAACAATTGAACACAAATCCATTGCCGAAGTTAGAAACAGTTTTGCAAGGCAGGCGCTGACCACCAAACGCGAAATTTAAGACTCTAACCATGAATTAACTGCGCTGACACAAATTGCTCTTCGAGACTGGTTCCGATCGACGAGCGACCGTACGGGCTTAAATAATCTCGTTCAATTAAGGGAGTCTTATTGGTTAACCGAACATTTCGGTCGAGTTGATTGGAATACTATCCGGTCTACTGCTCCGGGTACTGACGTTGTTTGGTCTCAGGTGCGTCTTCCACTTGATCTTCAACGGCTTTCGGCGGGATTAGCTCGATTGTAATGTAGGTAACAGTGTCCCACGCATTGTGAATACCGATGAACAGAAGCAAGAGAGATGTCGCGCCGATTACAAAGAGAACGCGGTGCGGATAGCTACGAAGCACCGTCGCAGCGATGAGTAGTAACGAATAGGCGAGGAGTGGCAGCGCTGCATGCCATAGCCAGTCTTCAAACACCGGACGATAGCTGGTCTGCCGCCCGGCACGCCTCACCACAATCAGCCCGTACACGACGCCAAAGAGTCCACACGCCCCAAGGCTCAGGCTGACGCCCAACAAGCCCCGCCAGGGTGCGCTTACAATTGCGGCTATGAGTAACACGGCGCAAAAATGAATGATGGTTGGCGTGCCGAATGCTTCAATCTCTCGAGTGGTGGCGCGCCTTTGCGATTCGGCAATCAGGGCAATCACCACAAACTGCAATCCTGTAAGCGCTGCGCCCGAGGAGCCGACGAGAAAGAAAAATGTTTGCCAGGCGGCAAGTGGCGACCGTGCGAGTTCATCCATCATTTGGTTATCGTAAATCGTGAAGCGTAAATCGTAAATGGGTGACGGCTGACAGGTGTCAGGTTACAAAAGAGAGCGTATCCCCAGATTACGCAGATTACACAGATGGCAGAACGTGAAAAACGAAGAGCTTAAATTGTTACTGCTTTGCTTCTTATCCGCGCACGCGTAATCGGCATAATCTGCGGATAGACTTTTTGTCCGCTCTTCCTATTCACGATTTACGATTCACGATTCACGTCTTTTTCATATTTGCGCCTAATCTGCGTTTATCCGCGGCTAATTCCCGTCTTAGCTTCTCGACGCGCGTGGCCAGGTGCGCATCGCCGATCTTTTCGGTCACCGAGGCAAACGACGCGGTTGGTCCTTGCCAACGCAGCTCGTCGACATTACTAAACAGCGGCTCGTCGGTTCGCAGCGTCGCAAGATTCTTGAAGAGCAACGCGCGCTCGAGGTTACCTTCCTTGAAAACGTCGATCGGAAATTGTTCGATGTGGCCGTAGCGATTGATGAGCGTTGCGGCGGTCTTCGCTCCCAGGCCCGCGATACCGGGATAGCCATCTGCGGCATCGCCCACCAGCGCGAGATAATCAGCGATGAATTCGGATGCCACACCAAACTTGACGCGGATGGCTTGTTCATCGCGAATCTCATTTTTTCTGCGATCAATTTGCACCACGCGATCGCCGACGACGCATTGAGCTAGATCCTTGTCGGGTGTCCAAATGCAAACTTTCTCAACACGCCCGTCCTGCGCCGCAAGCCGGGCCGCGGACGCAAGCGCATCGTCAGCCTCCAATTCGACCATGGGCCACACAGCAACGCCCATCGCCGCGAGGGCCTCTTCGAGCGGATGAAACTGAGCGAGCAAAGCTCGTTCAATGCCGGCGCCGGTTTTGTAGCCGGGCCATAGACCGTTGCGAAACGACTCGATGACATGATCGGTGGCGACGCCAATATGCGTCGCGCCGTCCTCGAACATCTTGGCCACCATGTTAAGCACGCCGGAAACAGCGCCGAATGGAGGATCAGTTTTCTTGAAACGGCGGATACCGTAGAAATGGCGGAAGAGTTCGTAAGTGCCGTCGATGAGATGGACGATCATTGGGGGTGTCGGGTGTTAGAAGTTAGAGTCGGTACGAGAACTCAAATGCCAAATCTCGAAATTCGGCACTCAGCACTCAGTACTCAGCACTCAGTACTCAGATTTTAGATCTCAAACTACAGATGCAAAATCTCAGAAACAAGATCAGTCATTGTCTTCAAGCACGGACAAGATATTGCCGGCCGGATCTTTGAACCAGGCGATGGTTGGGCCAACGTTGCCGCGGTGAATTCCCTTCTCGTCTGTCTTGAGCTCAGGTTGGTCGTACTGCTCGAAACTGACGCCGCGTTTCGTCAGTTCATCTACCACAGCTTCAATGTTCGTCACCGGGAAATTCAGGATAGTGAAATCTGCCGGCTTATGATTCGGTTTCGGATAAACTAAAATCACTGCCCCGCCCGCGATTTTCAGTTGCAGATGAGTCATCGCAGTTTCTGATACATCGAGGCCCAGTGTTTGGCTGTAGAATTCCTTGGCCTTTTGTAAATCATTTACCGAGAACCCGGAAAATGCTTTCGTGTCTTTGAACATGTGCTTACCTCGTGGCTAGTTTTGAAAGGATTATCGCATCGTGGATCAACAAATACAGAACCCCGACCAGTCGGGGTTCTGACTTTGTCTGGCCCAACATGCCTAATTACATCAAGGTTCTTAAGCCGGTCAATGAAAATAAATAAATAAAGGGCACGGTAATGACCGTGCCCTCTGAAGTTAACATGACCAGCGCAGTCCCAGCTCACGCGCAGGTTCATGACTATCGCCCCAACAGCGCTCGGCCGTTACGGCTTAGTAGTGGTAGGCGCGGTGTTTCGGCTCATGCCGCGATTGAGCAACATCTTCACTTCCACGCGCCGATTCTGCGCGCGGCCAGCACCCGTTGTGTTGTCTGCTACCGCGTCCGTTTTGCCGTAACCCATCGGTGTAGAAAAGCGGCGGAGCGGAATCTTGTGATTCACTGCAAGGTATTGGACCACCGCATCCGCACGCGCGCGGCTCAGGCGGAAGTTCTTTGCTTCGCTGCCGGTCGAATCCGTATGACCCGAAACTTCAATTGAGTAAGCCTTGGCATTCGTTGTTTTTGCTGCAAACTCATCAAGCTGTTGCTTGGCTTCAGGTGAAAGCACCGCGCTATTCACTCGGAAATTTACAGCAATATTTTCGTGCACATCGTACTCGTCGAGCGCAGTAATGCGTTCATTCGCAGCGGTCGCTTCGTTTCTCGCCTCAGCAGCAACAGCGTAAAGCTCGTCCATCTGTCCCGCGATGCGCTGCTGGTTTTCCTCGACCGGCGTCACTCGGGTATCAGATGTAATCGCAGCCCGCATGTCCGATTCAGCAAACCTGATCTTATCGGCCACCAGCTGCCCCTGTGAATCACCGCGCCCTTCAACTTCGACAATCAGGCCGCGCAAGATTTCAGTCACTGGATATTTCTTGCCGCTGCGCAGAAAGCCGCCATTAGCCTTAATGCTGGTACGATCCGTTATGAGTACCTGATAGTCGGTGCGATTGCGGTCGCGTATCCTGAAGATCTCGCCCTCGCGTGCAATCACCACTCCTTTAAACTTGAGCTTCGCGCCATTCGGAATGGATTGTATGTTGCGCTCTACCGCTGTGGTCTGATTGGTTTGTGAGGTTGTTACTTGTCCATAAACCAGCGGCGTGGCGGCCAACAGCAATGCCAGCCCGCAAATTAATCTGTGTAGTCGAAAACTCGGTGCTTCATTAATCCTCATATTCACTCCTTAAAATCAGTTTGGGATGAAATCTTCCGGTTATCGCAATCGCGATTCTTCCGGTTGTTCGCGGGAGATAGAAACGAATTGGTGATTATCCTTCATTGGCGGGAAAGTTTTGTTGCAAATGAACGATGGTTGAGTGGCAATTACCCGCGCAAAAGAATTTTCCTCGCCATCATCCGTAAACCACGCACGAATCCATCAGCAGCTGCGTAAGGATCTCGGATGAATTGAGGCGATGCGAAAGTTGCCACGTCCAAGAAAAGCAACGCCGACCCGGCGAGGGTCGGCGAAACAGTTCCGAAGTTGAGTCCGGAGCTTGAACCTGGACGTTGGTCTGGCGTTATGGATTAGCTGAAAGCAGATTGTTCCAGTTGTCGATAATGTTGGAGCCTTCCGGGAAGCGACTCCAGAACACGGGAATCCAACGTTTGGCGTCGGCCGAATTCTTCCACTGCGAAACGAGCGCGCTCGCTTCCTCTCTGCGATTGTGTTTGACGAGCGTGAATGCGCGCAGCGCGTCTAGGTGATAGCCCATCGAATTTTGTGTCTCGCTTAATTGCCCGGACATTGATTTATAAGCGGCGTCAAACTCTCCAGGTTTCTCTCCCTTGACGTCGCGTTGCGCGGCACAATAGAGAAAAGCAAGCAGGTAATAAGGATCGCCCGGGTAGCGTTCCAAAGCTGCCACGAATCGCTCCTGGGCGCGGTCGTACTCATGATGGCCCATCTGAATCTTTCCGCGTATGTTCGAAAGCACAGACAGTCCATAAGCGCTGGGCGAGTTTGGGTCGCTATCGGGGCGGGCTAGAACTTTTTTTAGCAGCGCGTCGGCATCATCATATCTATCCAGTTCCGTGTAGCACGATGCCAGATTCAGCTCGGTCGACACATCGACTTTCTTGATCTTCAGATAGCGTTCGAAGACTGCCGCTCCTGCACGAAAACGCTTGTTGTAGAGAAGTTCATAATTACCAAACAGCGTGACCTTATCTGCCGGCGAGCTGCGGTAAAGCTCATCGACCTGACGTTGCCGGATAGCCTCGCCATCTCTTTCGTTGTTCACGTAAAGCATCCGCATGTGAAGCACTTGATCGGTGGTGTATTGTCCTGACGCCGCGGCTTGATTGGCATACCTCTCGGCCTCAGCGTAGTCGTTGCGCTGCATGATGGCGTCGTCGACAAAGGCGTAGGCGAACGTCCATTCACGCGTATAGATACCAAGGTGGCCTATTGGCACGTGTAGAGTCTTAACTGCCATATCGCCGTCGCGATAAAGCGTGAGCTCCGCAGTACCGGGCTTGCCGGCCTGTCTGTATTGCGCCTCGGCATAACTCATCACAGCGT
>JBDUCB010000287.1:0-2771 GCA_040003695.1 bacterium | reverse complement strand
ATCACGCGAATGCGTCCATCGCCCAAGCCTGCATGCCACATCGTTTCGGCAGGGGATCTTTTTATAACTTCGAGTAGGAAGGCTGCAGCTTCTGTTGGTCTCAAACCAACTCTCCACATAACGCTAATCGAAAATCGAACCGGTGCAGCCGCCAGTGTTATCCATAAACCTTCATCGTCCTGAATCGACTGAACGTTCGTTGAATCCTGATCGTTATTGACGAGCTCGAACACTGTCGCAATTTGGGCCGCCACTGCTGCCTCAGAACCAGCGAATCTCACCATCAAAAGAGCAGCTTCCCCTTCGGAGACCCCAGCGACGTGCCTCGCGAGGCGTGACGATAGAAGTTCGACAGCGGCTGGAAACAGCGGCGCCTGAACGATCCGCCGAGCCTTCGACAGAAGTTCTTCAGCTTGGCCCCCGATAAAAACCGTTCGCGTCACAAACGGCAGCGGACGCAACTTAAAGTTCACCTCGACGATCACACCCAGCGTGCCATAACTGCCGGTAAAGAGCTTGCACAGATCGTAGCCGGCGACGTTTTTTACCACTCGCGAGCCGGCCTTTACCAAACTGCCATCAGCCATCACGATTTTCATGCCGATAACATGCCGGCGCGGTGGTCCATAGCCAAACTGTTGCGCGCCACCGACTCCCGTGGCCACGACGCCGCCGATAGTAGCAGTGCCAGCGTCCGGCGGGTCAATTGGCAGCCATTGGCGGTTGAGCGAAAGACGGGCATTAAAGTCTTTCAGTGTCACGCCGGCCTCAGTGATCGCCACCAGATCGGCAGGCTCGTGCTCGATGATGCGATTCAATCTGCGCGTGCTGACAATGATTTGTGCTACGTCGACCCCAACGCCCGAGGCGAGCCACGTCATCGCGCCCACCGGCATCGTGGTCCAACCCTCGCTGGAGGCAAGCTTTATAGCCTCGCAAATTTCGGCGATCGATCCAGGCGCAACGATTAGAGAAGACGGAAAGGCAGGGAGAGGCGAAGACGCGGAGATATTCTCTTCGCCAACTAACCGCGCTAGCTGTTCACAAGCCTTGTCCGATTCAAATATCCTCGACCCTTTTGATAGTTGAGATCCGGTCGCTAACGCTCCCGGTTCTGACAAGACGTTGGACATTGGACGTTGGACATTGGACTCCGCTGGTTTAGCGATTGGACCTTGGACTTGGGACTTCACCGCGGCGCGTCCTTCGCCGCAACCGCGCAGAAGTGGAATAATTTTTCCGGGATTCATCAAGCCTGTTGGATCAAACGCGGCGCGCACGCACAACATCGTTTCCATGTCTTTCTCGGAAAAGATCAACGGTAACAAGTCACGCTTGTCCAGCCCGACGCCATGTTCGCCGGTTATGCTGCCGCCGGCGCGCACGCAAGTCTCCATCAATTCGCGTCCAGCGTCCTTAACACGTTGTACTTCATCTGGAAATCGCGAATCGAAGCAGATCAATGGATGCAGATTCCCGTCGCCGGCGTGAAACACGTTGGCAATTCGCAGTTGATACCTGGCAGCAATGCGATATGCAGCATCGAGCACTTCAGGCAGCCGCGAGCGTGGTACGACCGCATCCTGGATCATCGAATCGGGCGAGATGCGACCGATAGCGCCAAACGCGCCTTTGCGCGCCGCCCAAAGCTTGTTGCGCTCATTCTCATCTCGAGCGCCGCGACAAGCGCGCGCTCCGTGTATCATACAAATATCTTTTACTCGGTCCGCTTCATCATCAAGCCCTGCCGCGATACCATCGAGTTCAATCAGCAACGCCGCGCCGGCATCCGGCGGTAAACCCGCAGCAAACACACTTGCCTCAACCGCGCGAATAATTTCGCGGTCCATCATCTCCAAAGCTGCCGGCATAACACCGGCAGCGATGATGGCGGAGACTGCATGGCTCGCATCGTTTACTTCCGCAAATTCTGCCAGCAACGTTTTCACCGCCGGCGGAATCGGCGTCAGACGCAGCGTTGCTTCAGTAGCAATACCAAATGTTCCTTCCGAACCGATGAAGACTCCCAGCAGATCGTACCCCGAGACTTCCCTGCCGCTGCCGCCAAGTTCCACCACCTCGCCTCCGGCCAGGACCACTTTCAAACCAAGCACGTGATCGGTCGTCGTCCCGTATTTCAGACAATGAATGCCGCCGGCGTTTTCCGCGATATTGCCGCCGATGGTGCAAGTGGGCTGGCTCGAGGGGTCGGGAACGTAATGCAAGCCGAGATGCGCAACCGCGTGCGAAACGTCAAGGTTAACGACGCCCGGTTGGACTACTGCGATCCGATTGACCGCGTCGACTTCGAGTATCCGGCGCATGCGGGCTAACTCAATGACGACCCCCTGGTTCATTGCCAGCGCGCCGCCCGACAGTCCGGTGCCGGCGCCGCGCGGCGTAAACGGAACACCCGCTTGCGCCAGCGCGCTCATCACTGCCGCGGTCTCTTCAGTTGATGAGGGGAAGACGACGGCGCGGGGACGATACTTGTGTTGCGGTAAGCCGTCACACTCGTACACAAGCAATTCGTCCGGCTCACTGAGCAAGGCGTTGTTGCCGACCACTGCGCGCAACTCTTCTACGATCGTGTCCAAGTATTCTCGCTTCGAATCTGACTAGTGTGGCAATGATACATCAGGGCCGCAGGTTCCTCTGTGCCACCTTTGTGCTTCCATGTAGCGGGGCAGTTTGAAATTTGCGGATAAACCGGTCAAGTAACTACTGGGAGCGCGGGCGTCCCGCCCGCAAATGAGCGCGAAGCGCGAAAA
>JBDUCB010000043.1:0-9292 GCA_040003695.1 bacterium | reverse complement strand
GCGTTGCCAGCGGCGACTTTGATGTTCGCGTCCCAGCCGCGCGCAGCGATGAGATGGGATCGCTCGCCGCAGCCTTTAACGACATGACCGCCAGGCTCGGTCGCGCTCGCGAACTCGAATTGCAGCTGCACCAGGTTGAAAAGGCAGCTGTCGTCGGTAGGCTGGCGGCGGCAATCGCTCACGAGATTCGCAACCCGCTGAATTACATCAATCTCACTTTGGACCACTTGCGTTCATCGTTTGCGCCCGATGATCCGGGAAAGCGAGAAACGTTTGAGCGACTCGCGTTGCAACTAAAGTCAGAAGTCGGCCGCATCAATCGTCACATCACGGATTTTCTAAAGTATTCGCGCCCCTCGGCGCTTGCACTCCAGGCGCTTGATCTTCGCGCTGAAGTTGAGGACGCGTTGCGGGTGATTTCGGGCCAGGCAGCGGAAAGTGGTATCGAGCCCAAGGTGATACAACTGAGCGACGTGCCATTGGTATACGCTGACAGAGATTCTTTACACTCAGTATTCACCAATTTGCTGATTAATAGTGTCGAAGCAATCGACGGCGCGACTGGAAAGATCGAGATCAACTTGTCGGCTGAAGACGCCGGTCGCGCACGCATCGTGGTCAGTGACACCGGCAGCGGTATCGCCGCTGAGGATATTGCGAAGATTTTTGAGCCTTATTATTCAACCAAAGAGACAGGCACTGGGCTCGGCCTTGCCATTGTGAAAAAAGCAATCGATGATCACGGCGGTTCAATTAGCGTAAGCTCAAAACAAAATAACGGCACGACGTTTACAATTATCCTGCCGGCAAAACCAGCGGATGGAGGAAAGACAGAAGCATGAAAAGCTGAAGGATGCGGCGGAAGGATGAAAAAGAACTTTTCGCCACGAACTTATTTCATCCTTCATGGTTCATACTTCATACTTAAAAACTATGGCGCGCAAAAGCATACTGGTGGTTGACGACGAAAAATCACAACGCGAAATACTCGAGATGATTCTGTCGGGTGAGGGTTATGACGTTACCACTGCCTCGTCAGGAGAGGCGGCGATCAAGTTTGCCAAAGAGAAGCGATTTGATCTGGCGTTAACGGATCTGAAAATGACCGGGATGGACGGCATCGAGTTGTTACAGCACTTGTTGGTGCTCGACTCCTCTATAATTGTTCTGCTCCTGACCGCACACGGTTCGATAGACTCAGCAAAAGAGGCTTTGCGACGAGGTGCTTTCGATTATCTCGAAAAACCTTACGACAAGACTGCTTTGCTCGAGACCATCAATCGCGCATTGCAGAAGCTGGATGCACTCGACACGGAAATCGTTTCCGCCTCGCCCAAGATGGAGTCGGTAAAGCGCATGATTCTAAAGGTCGCACGCTCGAATTCAACAGTACTGATTCGCGGCGAGTCGGGCACCGGCAAAGAGTTGATTGCGCGCGCCATTCATAATCAGTCGCCGCGCGCTCAGGATATGTTTCAGGCCGTTAACTGCGCCGCGATTAACGAAAACCTGCTCGAATCAGAATTGTTTGGCCACGAAAAAGGTTCGTTTACTGGCGCCCATGCCGAGAAGAAAGGCCTGTTTGAGATAGCGGACCGCGGCACGCTGTTTCTGGACGAGATCGCGGAACTCGACGTTGCGATGCAGGCGAAACTGTTGCGCGCTTTGCAGGAAAGAAAAATCCGGCGAGTCGGAGGCACGCATGAAATCAGTGTAGACGTGCGCGTCATTGCGGCAACCAATCGCGACTTGCGGGCCATGGTCGCTGATGGTCGGTTCCGTGACGATCTTTATTACCGCATTAACGTCCTGTCGGTTGATGTGCCTCCGCTGCGCGAGCGCCGCGAAGATATTCCAGTGCTGATCGATTACTTCGTCAAGAAACATACGCGCAATACATCGCGGCTAGTGCGCGGAGTGACTCCAGAGACGCGCAAGCTGATGATCGACTACAGCTGGCCCGGCAACGTGCGTCAGCTCGAGTCGGCGATCGAGCGCGCAATTCTTCTTTGCGAGGGCGATCAAATCACTATCGACGATCTACCGCTCGAAGTACGGCAGGAATCCCGGCCAGTTGCTGAAGGCGCTTTCAAGTTGCCGCCGGAAGGAATCAGTTTTGAGGACGTCGAACGCGGCCTGATCATGCAGGCCATGGAGCAAACGGATTACAACATAACCAAGTCAGCGAAACTTCTCGGTTTGACATTTCGCACTTTGCAGTATCGTTTGGAAAAGTTTGGCATCAAACGACCGGAAGCAAAGAAAGAGGCGGCTGGATAGACAAAATGAATCCTTCCATTCGCATTCGTATTTGCATTCCACTTTTGTTCATCGCTTCGGCGTGTTCCAAACTAGCCCAGAATCCCGTTGGTCAGCCGGCAACCCCAGCCGCGTCTCAAAGGATCACATCGCAATCCGTCGTGGACGTTGCGGCGCAGCCCACCGAAATCGCGGCCGGCGGATCGGCTGACGCAACCGTTCGCGTGACGATTAAAAGCGGCTATCACATTAACGCAAATCCGCCCACGTATCCTTACTTAAAAGCGACATCACTGGAGATTTCACCGACTGACGACTTTTCAGTTTCCTTCGTCACTTATCCGGAAGGTTCCAATAAGAAGTTTCCCTTCGCGGAAAAGCCGCTGGCGATTTACGAAGGCGATACGGAATTGAAAGCAACTTTGAAAGCCAAAAAATCAGCGAAGCCTGGTGAACAATTCATTCCTGCCAGTTTGCGCATCCAAGCTTGTGACGATCAAGTGTGCTATCCCCCGGGCCAGATTGAGTTGCGAATTCCGGTGACGGTGAAATGATCTGACGCATGAAACTTTTTTGGATGATTGCTGCGGGTATTTGCATTGCGGTAGCTGCGGTCTACATGCTGCGCCAGGATTTCAACACTGCGTTTATTGTCGCCGCACTTGGCCTGCTCTTTTGGTTTCTTAATTACCGCGCGCAAATGAAAGAGGTCATCGCAACTGCTGATTTGGAAGATGAGAAGAGGAAAGACCAGGATGAAGATTAAGTTCACTCGCTTATGCAGAAGACCTATGGCCTTAATGGTAGTTCTGATGGTCGCGTTGGCTTCCGGCATAGCGCAGCCGTCGGACGAATCCGCGGTGCGCGCCGTTGTACAGCGGGTGTTTTCGCAGTTGCAATCGCATGACTACAGCTCAGTCTACGATTCCCTGCCCTCATCTACGCGAACCCATATGTCGAAACCGCGCTTCGTCAACGCACTTCAGCGAGCCCAGGACCGTTACGTCCTCGATCGCATTGGCATCGGAAAAGTCCGAGTGGCCGGTGATCTCGCAGTCGTCGATACTGAGTTATTTGGCCGCATTAGTCAGCCGTTTGCGGCCGAAGGAAAGATCGTTGTGCAACAGTATCTGGTGCGTGAGGACGACAAGTGGCGCGTTGCGACCGGCGATAACGTCACGATTCAACGATTTCTCAAAAGCAATCCCAGCTTTGCCCGCAAATTCCCAATTCGCCAGCCGCGCGTTTATGTGAAACAAAATAATAAGTGGGTGGAGTTTCGTCTGCCGCGAGGATAAAGCGAAGAGGGCAGAAAAAGCGAGAGGTCAGAAATCAGAGGTCAGAGATCAGCGGGAGTGGTTCAGCCAGGTCATTAGCCACGCGCAAAGAAATTCGTCCTTTTTGACTCTAATTCCTGCCTTCTGATTTCGTACCTCTGACCTCTGACCTCTGACTTCTGGCCTCTGCCTACTGACCTCTGCTTTTAGCTCAACAGTAAATCCTCAAACGACAACTGGGCATCATCGATGGGCTCGTTGTATTCGCCGTGCCGAATTCGCGAGCGCGGCACGTCCAGCGCTTCACGCACAGCATCCAGATGGAAACGAATGATGTGCGGCGTGACGCGCACTGAAGGAATGCGACGCTTGCGGGCCAGGCGCCGGACTGTTGATTCGCTTACTTGCAAAACTTTGGCAAGCTGACGAGCAGTTAGAAACTCTTCACGTTCTTCCATGACGCAGTTTTGATAATCCTATAGCAACTTCAAATGCCGAACCAAACATAAAACAGATAAGGATTCTGATGTGGTTTCAAATTGGATCGGATTCCCGCCTACCGGTGCGGCTCTGCCGTGCGGTGCGCGGCAAGTCTCACTTGCCGAAAAGCTCAATTAATCAAACACGGTTTCTAACCGTCGAACGAGTCAGAGACCCAAAAAAAACACTGGAGCGAGGCCGGCAAGTCCGAGACTTGCCGCGCACCGGAACGGCTAAGCCGCGGGCAACAATGCTCGAACAGTGAAGAACGCCTGTCCTGCTCTGTCGAATGTCCAGCAATTAGTTGGAAGCAGGCTTAACAGTAAGCGCGATGCGATACACGGCAGCACCATCAATTTCAACGTCTTTGCTAACCGGATCGCTATACCTTGCTTTAACTGTCACGCGATATTTCGCAAGGTCAGGCGTGAGACGAAAGACAAACGAGCCAATTTCATTGGTAACGCGGCCATCAATCTTTTTTACGTTGCCGTCAGCTTCAATCCTGGCGAGCTCAACGCGCGCGTTTGGCACACTGCGCCCGGACGGATCAAAAACGCTGCCACGAATGAAGGCGATGGAGCCTTCGTCGATCGTGAGTATTAGACGATCTCCCAAAGAACGCGTCTTGCCTGCTTTAACTTCAATATTTTCTATCGTGCCAATGCTCAATCCTGCTTTGCGCAACGTCACACCGTAAAGCCCGGGCTTGAGCCGATTGACGGCAAATTCTCCGCTCTTGTCAGTGACAACGCGCCCAACTTCGCGGTCTGCCTGTCTGACGACAACGGTAACCCCGGCCGGCGTTCCCACTTCAACACGAACCTTTCCTTTGAATCCGCCGGTTGCTTTGTCCTGCGCGACTACGGGTGCAGTGCCCAGCACCAGCATGACGAGCAGAATAAGAAATGATCTAGTAGGCTGCATGGCTTGATAATAACACCGCCTCCGACGAATGGAGACGTTGGGAACGTATTGGTTGATGCCTGGCCCACGTAAATCTGTTGTCCCACGATCTGATAATTGGATCTAATAAACGCGCAAGCTAAGCGCGCTTGGCGTGTGTAAACAGCCCCGCGTATAATCCGCTTAAAGCCGTTGCCGGTTAAGGCCGCGAATGTTTCAGTTTTACCAATCCTGCAAATCGATCCGCATCCTGTCGCTTCTTCTGTTCGCGACCGTTGCATTCGTGTACCCGTGCCGGGCACAACAAGCCGATTTGAAGGCCGTTCGACCACGCCAGGTGTTTCCCAAAAATGATAAGTCGTCGCCGGACGATGTTCTAAAGATCGATACGGACCTTGTCTCAGTGGACGTCAGGGCTAACGATTCCGAGGGTCGTGCGCTGCGAAATTTGCGACAGGAAGACTTCAAAGTTTACGTGGACGGAACTGAACAATCACTCGCTTTTTTCCAGGTTGAGCGGCGCAGCGGCGCACCGCGACCGTTGGCGATGGTTTTTGCACTCGACATCTCCGGCAGCATGACTCCTGAAGAGATGAATCGTTTGCGACACGCTTTGAATGCGTTCTCCGAAAGGTTAGCGGACCATCCTGCGCTTTATGCCGTGATGTCGTTTGGCATGAACGTGAAGACCCTGCAGAAGTTTACTTCCGAAGCAGACAAACTCGATCGCGCCTTCGAGCGCCTGGCGAGAGAGCCAAATGGACTGTCGACACATACCTACGACGCGGTTGATGACGCCATCCGCCTGCTGGTGCGTCACGCGCCGCGCACGCGAGAGGGCCGTTTGATAAAACGGGCAGTGCTGGTCGTTACTGACGGGTTTCCGGTGGGCGACACAGTCTCGGCGCGTACGGTGATCGAACGCGCCAATACGGCGGAAGCGAGCATCTACGTGGTCACGCTTCCTTCTTATTCGCGGGTATTGCCGGTCGCGACACAAAATCCTTTGCCGACGCCGCTGGATGTTAGCGGGTTAGCAGAATTGACTGGCGGACGGAGCGTGTACGCTGAGGATAAGAATTACGAAGCGCTATTTCGCGCGCTCGCAGAAGAGGTTACGTCGGCTTATGTGCTCGCTTTTTACCCGACCGAAGATAAGCGACACGATGGGCAGTTTCACACCATCAAAATCGAAAGCCCGAACGGCGTAATGCTGAGCCAGAGCCGTCCCGGATTCCAGACCGAAAAACAGTAGGCAGTAAACAGAAAGCAGTAGGCAGAAAGCCAATCCGATTGGAAAAGCTTGCTTTCGCCTACCGCTTTTATTCTTCCTACTGTCTGCCTCCTGCCTTCTGACTCTAGAACTCGTCTTCATCCTCATCGTCGTCCAAATCTTCTTCTTCGACGATGTCCAGCTCTACCGGATCCAAGCCGACCACTTCCAGATCCGTACCGCACTCCTCACATGAAACGAGTTCACCCTTGTCTGTGTCCGTATCCACATGGACATCTGCATCACATTCGGGACATGTTCCAATCGGCACTTCGTTACCTCCGCAAAAATCTTTTTTGCCAACGACAGGCCGTACATCTTTTCCTGCGACCGTGTCTTGACTTATATGATTGGCCCCGACAATCTAACTGCGCTGGCAGCTTTTTGCAATACTCTTTTCTACTATTTGAGATTGAGAAAGACAAGCAATATGCGGCGTCCAGGCGGCGGAGCGCGCAAGGTATATTCTTCGCTTTCGCCGTGTCCGGTCTCGCACAAACTGTGGATTTCCACAGCGGCGGAATCAGTGGCCAGCGCCGCCGCCGGACGTGATAACATGGCGCCCGACTGATTAGCTCCGCCTCGTTGACGTTCACTGCAGAATCGATAATTCCCCCATGCTCGCGTTCCTGAAACGTCGACAAATTGCTTTCGCATTAGTGCTTTGGTTCGCGCTTGTCTTTTTACTTTCCTACTTCACGCTCGCCAGGAACTGGAAAAACCAAAAGATTGCTGGAATAACGCGGTCATTTAAAGGTTCCGCCGCAGATGTCTCGCCGTTGGCCCATGCCGCGCGCTCGCTTTCCCTCGACTCAGACAACGACGGCCTTCCCGACGCGGCAGAACTGCAAAGTTTTATGGACCGTGAGAATTTCCGGCAGTGGTTTACGCTGATTGCCGAAGGCCAGTTCTATCACCTGAACGATCAGTGGAAGGCCGCACAACGCGACTGCGCCGGGCTGGTGCGCTTCGCCTGGCGGGAAGCATTGCGCCCCCATGACCGGACGTGGTTTCAAAAAATGGGGCCGGGCTACACCGGCATCGCGCCGGATGTAACCAAGTACAACCTTGAGCAAGGACCACTCGGCGAAAAACTCTTCCGGACGAATTTTGGCGTCTACAAAGACGGCGACCTGGCCAATGGCGCCTTTGCAGAGTTTGCCGATGCGCGAACGCTGAAGAATTTCAACGTCAAATTTATCAGTCGCGATCGCCACCATGGCGAACCGGGCGATCTGCTTTTCTTCTATCAACCCTGGGTGCAGAAGTTTCCCTACCACGTAATGATTTTTCTCGGGCCGGCGAAGCTTAGCAACGAGCAGGCGAACGATTGGGTCGTTTACCACACCGGCGCCTCACCAACCGACGAAGGAACAGTAAAGAAGG
Source organism: bacterium (assembly GCA_040003695.1). Taxonomy (GTDB): domain Bacteria; phylum Acidobacteriota; class Blastocatellia; order Pyrinomonadales; family Pyrinomonadaceae; genus PSRF01. Next base: position 1,711 of record JBDUCB010000043.1, on the reverse strand, counting down.
TCGAGCTTTCAGTGCTCGATCACCACCCCAACAAACGCTGGCGGCCGGTTGAAAGCAATCCAAACTTTCTCGGCTTCTATCGTCTTAAAATTCTCGACTAGCCCAAAGGAGGCTAAGCCGTGTTAGATACGAATTCTCGTTCTTATCGCATCGTGATTACTTCGCTGGTGTATGTCATTGCCATCGCCGGTGCGCTGACGATTGCAACTCTGCGCTCTCGTGCAAAAGCAGGCGGGACGGCGGGTGCGCCTGCGGAAGAGGCTGAGCGGCCGCTTTCAAGCAAACCGTTCTTCTCGCTTTCTACACACCGCACTTACGGGACAAACGACAACGCGCGCCTTTGGGTTGACTACCAGGCTGTGGACCATCTCGAGTTTCGCGTCTATCAAATCAAAGACCCGCGCAAATTCTTTACTGAACTAAAAGACCCGCATCAGGTTGGTGAAAACGAGCAGGAGGAGATAGCCAGTTCTGTGCCTCATCGCAAATCGTTTCTTGAGCGTGTGCGCAGTTTCAAGCGTTGGGCTTACACGGGAATCAGGACTTTCGTGCGCGGACAACTGCAACACGATTCGCGCCAGGCCTTCAATCAAAAGTTTCGCGCCGAGAAGGAAGTGGTGCGCACACCCTTGAATGTTTCCGACTACGCGCGCGTGCCGTTATTGAATCCGGATCTGCTTGTCAGCAGTTGGCGCGAACCGTTGCCGCCGCTCGAGAACGAATATGACCAGCGCATGATTCCCCTCGGCAAGCGCGGCCCCGGCGTCTATCTGGTTGAAGCTGTAGCCAATGACCTGCGTGCCTACACGGTCGTGGTCGTAACCGATTTAACGATGATCGACAAGACGACACGCGACGGCGAAATGATGATCTACACCGTCGATCGCAAGACCGGAGAGCCACGGCCGGGTGCACAAGTCGAGATCATCAAAGAGAAGAAGGTGGTGGCCACCGGAACCACGGACGGCCAGGGCGTTTTGCGCACCAAGGTTGAGAAACCAAAAGCACAGCAAGGTGATGAAGCGCCGGATGTGCCAGCAGAAAACGAGGATACCGATTCCAAATCCTATCTGATACTCGCAAAACAGAGTGGCAACTTTGCTATTTCGGATCTTGGCTCATTGTTTTTCAGTGGTTACGAGAGCGAAGAAGACTCGGAAAACGTCAAGGGTTACATCTACACGGACCGTCCCGTTTACCGGCCCACCCATAAAGTTTCATTCAAAGGAATTGTGCGCGCGATCGATCCGTCGGGCATTTACAAACCCGTAGGCGACAACACCATCAACGTTACCGTTGAAGATCCAAACGGCGCGAATGCCTTCACTAAAGAACTGCCGCTCTCTGCGCGCGGTACTTTCAATGGCGAAATGGAGATATCGGAATCAGCGCCGCTGGGCACCTATCGCATCGCGGCTGAGATTGAAGGCGGAAGTGCAAACGGCAACTTTGAAGTGGCTGAATACAAAAAACCGGAATACAAAGTTACCGTTTCGGCGCCGGGAAAATTTGTGCAGGCTGGTCAGAAAACGAACTTCTCTGTCGATGCCAAGTATTTCTTTGGCGCACCGGTCGCTAATGCCGAAGTGAAGTACTACATCTATCGTTCGCGTTATTACGCGTGGTATTACGGTGAGGACGGCAATGAAGATAATTCGGACTCATCCGACCAGGAAGATGAGTACTCATCTTATTATGGCGGCGGCGACGA
>JBDUCB010000141.1:0-9321 GCA_040003695.1 bacterium | reverse complement strand
GATCTTTGTTACCGAGCTTCTTCACCTGCTGAAAAATATCCTTCTCCTTCGGAGACAGCGGCTTCAAAGTGCCATCGTTGTCGTGAATCACGCCGACAGTAGTGGAAAATTTTAGTTCGACCGCACGACTCGCAACCGAAAGCGCGTCTTCCGGATTCTTGATTCCGCCGCCGATCACCGAATTGATGTTGACATGAAAATCCGCATATTCGGAAAGGTAACGGAGTTTCTTATCCAGCACGCGCAGGCTCTTGCGCGAAACTTCATCCGGCTCAACATTGTCAATACTGATTTGCAGATACTCGAGGCCGGCCTTATTCAGCCGCTTGATGCGTTCCGGAGTGAAGTAATAACCATTTGAGATCAGGCCTGCGATCATTCCACGCAGGCGAATGTAATGAATGATATCGTCAAGTTGCGGGTGCATCATCGGCTCGCCGCCGGAGATCGTCACTATCGACGTTCCTAAAGAAGCCAGCTTATCGAGACGGCTTTTGATGACATCAAGCGGTACTGGCGAAGATGTGTGGTCATACTCATTGCAGTAACCACAAGCGAGATTGCAGCGCCGCATTGGAATAAGGTGCGCCAAAACGGGATGCCGGCTGGACAGCAGCGCGCGGCTGATAAAGCTCGCTTCGCGAAGTTTTAGTTTTACGAATTTGCTTTTACGCATCGTGCGGACAGAACAAAAAACTATAGACTTCAGGCGCCTGTCTTCGAACTGGGAAGGATAGGCGACAGTGCAGACTAAAGGCAACTGGCTGTAGCTTTATTAAATGAAAAGGGCTCTGGATTCAACACCTCAGAGCCCGAAAGGCCTAATTGTAACTGTGCTTAACCTTTGACGATCTTAACGTTGGAGTCCAGTTTGACGCTGAACTCATCCGCGGAAATCTTTAGGTTACGTTCCAGGCTGCTCAGGCGCATGGTCGTGGCGTCGTCATTCTTCTCCACGATCTTGGTTTGCACCGGCATGCCGCCAGAATCAACCCAAATCTCAGCGTACTTGAAACTCGCATTACCTTTCGGCACGAGGGTTAGGTGGATCGTGCTAACGCCACCCCACAAAGTTTCTTCGCGCACGTCCTTCACCGGTTGAAAGCGCGCCTCGAGCTGTTGCCGCGTCATGTACATCATTTCCAGGACACCGCCCGCTTTGTTCTTGTTGGATTTCGAGCTGCCCTTGTACGCCATGTTCAAACGCGGGCGAAACAAAGTGTACTGACCGTTGGAAACCGCCAGGATTTCGTGCTGCGGTTTTTGCCATTCAATACGCACGGAAGCATCTCGTCCGCTGCCGGGTATATAAAGGACCACGCCGCTATAGCTTTCCGAGTCGCGCAGTTGAGCGTTGTATTTTTCCATGCTCAAGCTGGCCCGGAGCGATCGCAATGATTGTCGATTGCGCTCCATGCTGTTCAGAACCGAACTCACCAGCCCGGCGCTTTGGGCATTCGCCGTTTTGGGGGATGTTAACGTGATTGTGCCGACGAGCATCGTCAGCAGCAAAGCAAGGGGAACTATTTTCTTCATGATTACTCCTAAATAAGCCGGGGAAAACCAACCTCCTTGTTATCCCTGCTAGAAAAACCTGGCAATTATAAGGGTTGACTACCGTATGTCAATCTCGTACCCGGTTGTCCTGCCATCCGGGGCGGTCACTTTGTGGACGTCCAGGACCTGCAAATCCGGGCGTCCCGTGAAGGCCCGCAGCCGCTCCTCCAGTTCGCCCCTATCCTTTGCCTTTTCAACAACTTCCGTGCCAACCACCAGGGTTTGGGCAGTTGGGTTTTGATGCGCCAATCCGGCCCGCCGTTCGCCGTTTTCAAACCAGCTTTTTGGTGTCAAAAAGATAAATATCAGAATAACAACGCACAGCACGTCCCAGTGCCAACTGCCTCTGTCGTAATTCCAAAAAAACAACTTTTGTAATGTTGTCAGCAATGTTTTAAGCACTTACGAGAGCGACTCAGCAAGCGCCACGCCAATCTCACAGCCCGGCGGGAAGCATTCTAAACGCAGTAAAAATCCCTGTAAATGAACTTAATTGTGCGTGATTACAACTGAATCGTAGCGGCGGGCTCCACAATGTGACCGTCGCGCATTTGTATTATTCGTCGGCACATTGCTGCGGCTTCCGGGTTGTGGGTAATCATTACGATTGTTTGGTTAAACCGGTAGTTCAATTCCTGAAACATATTAAGCACGAGCGCGGAGTTTTCGGAGTCGAGGTTCCCGGTGGGTTCGTCCGCAAGCACAATAGCCGGTCGGGTCACGACAGCTCGTGCAAGAGCAACGCGCTGTTGCTCGCCGCCTGAGAGTTCGAGAGGTTTATGGTGCAATTTGTCCTGAAGTCCCAGCAAACGCAAAACTTCGCGGCGCCGCTCGGGATCTTCGCCCCCGTTGCCATGAATTCTTTCAGCCAGACGCAAATTACCTTCTGCGGTAAGTGTGGGAAAAAGATTGAATCGCTGAAACACAAACCCAATTTTGCGGCGGCGAATATCCGTCCGCTTGGCGTCGGATGCTGCCGTCATGTCTTCGCCATCAACGACAATGCGACCGGTGGTCGGCGTCAGTAAACCACCGAGCAGATGCAGCATTGTCGACTTGCCGCAGCCCGATGGCCCCATGATGGCCACGAATTCGCCTTCATGCACTTCGAGCGAGACACCTCGCAAAGCGTGTACATCCACCTTGCCAACGCGATAAGTCTTGGTCAGATTGTCGGCTTGTAGAATTGTTCTCATCAGCAATTGAATTCCGTGCTATGCGGAAGGCACCAGCGCAGGTTAACCGGGACGCAAGATGTTAATACATGGAGAGGTTCAATAGCTACCAAGCGGGCAGGCATTAGTGGCTATTTATTTAGGTGTGACTAAGGCTTTGTTGCGCTGTCGAGCATCCAGGTCTACTTCGGACAATTGCCACCTGTTTTCAAGTACAAAAGCCTCAGGCCTGAATTCTTTATCGATTTCAACTGCTGTAGGAGTCTGATAAGTAATACTCAACTTGTACTGATCATGAGGACGCGTAATTTCAATGCGAGCGGGCAGTCGAGCTTGCCCACCCTCGCCGAAGGGCTTTTCATCCCAGTACGCGACGTCCGTAATTAGCAGTCCATTCTCATCGAACGATTGAATGCGCGCCAAGCGAATTCCATTCACGCGATCGAACCAAAAGCGGCGCAGCAAACGCGCGTCACCCGTGGCGGGTTCCGAAAACTCTTCAAGCAGATAATAACCTCTGACCACGCGCGATCCTTTTTTTCCTTCCACGCGACTGTCAGCTTCTTCCTGATAAAACTCGCTCTGCACATAAGCCAAACCGCTTTGGCCCGGAGCGGGAATTGCACCAACCATAAGAGCGTCCGTCAAATGCTGCGGACGAAGATTTGAAAGCGCATTGACCGTTTCCTTCTCGTTCATCCGGTTCTTCTTCGCTTTTTGTGCCTCAGGTTCGGCGCCCTCACCGTCCAGTTTTTCATAGACAGCGCTATTGGTGCCCTTAACAAAACGGCGATACTTTTCATCACCCTGCAATACAGCGACGCGAAAGGTTTCACCATTCGAAGTCATTTGCGCAATGTCTTTGGCAATGAAAGGCACTTGGATGATCAGATAAACTTGACCCGGACGTTGCAGCGTGACGGTGCCATCAGCTTGTCGATACTTCTCCGCAATGCCTGAGTCCGCGAACGATGTGTCTTCAAATTCGAGATCTACTTTTCCGTGTAGCGAACGAACGCTCGCCAGGCGATTCACTTCGTTGATAAGTCGGCTTTTGGGTGCATCGCTTAACGGTGTAAGGAGCTGCGGCACCTGCACCTTTTTGTGCGTGCCAAACAAACCACAAGCCGTGTTAAGTGCAACGGTAAAGATTAGTAATAAAAAAAATGAAACGCGGATCGGGGAAAGTAAACTCGCGGCATTGGAGTTGGACATTAGCAAAGCTCTCGGGAAAAACCAGCGCCTGTCGTTAGTAAGCAAAACAGCGGCTCAAGCTAACAAAGACGATTTTTGTTGTCAACGCAGCCTTCTTCTCACTTTAGCAACGCTGGACGCAGCATTTGATCTGCATCTGGTCAACACACTTGCACGATGAACATGCCAACATAAGGTGCAAATGGGGTTGCGTGGTTATAACACAAGTTCAGGTTTGCCAAATCTGTGCCGCAGCTTATTGACGTTTTTCAGAACTCGCGGCTGGCCCACAATCTTGCGCTCAAATTCTTGTCTGCCGGGAAAATCCAACAGCATGATTCCTAACAGAATTGTCAAAATGCCCTGACCTGGGACACCAGGAATCGACATTACAATTCCCAACGCGACCAACACCATGCCTAAAAGATTTTTTCCTGCGATTCCCAGCAACCGAATGGCGGGATGACGTCCTGACCAGAACGCACGCTCCCGGTCCTTTTGAAAATAGTCTGGTGGGATTTTGACAAGAATGAAGGAAACGATACCAAGGCTGATGGCAAAACTGGCAATGAAAAGTAAACCAGCCAGCAGCAAACCGCGCTGCGTCATCATTGCAAAAATCGAGGTCAACATCCCGCGCAGGTCCCCATTGTTCCTAATTGATTTTGTGGCGCTCGGCCACGATCGCATCCAAAACTTCGCGAACAACTGTTTGCGCGATGGCCGGAAGCTGAAAGTCGGCCGTCACTGCGACTTCCCAAAACTCGTCGAGGCCTTTCGCTCCGGCACGCTCGAGAGCATAAGCCTCGATCAACAGGTCGATGACATCCGCTGCTTTTACCAGGCGCGCTTCTGCGCTTTGGCGCTGTTCGTAATCGTCGTAAAGCTTCTGGTATTCCAACTCGGCCGGTCCAGTTCCGGCAATGACATCCGCGAAAGCTCGACCTTCAGCGTGCTTCCTCGCATTGCTGCCGAAATAAGCTGTAGCCGTTCTTGGCATGTCGCCCACGCGTGTCTCGGCCCAGTCGTGTAACAGCGCCATGCGCAACACCCGCTCTGTGTTTAGCTGAACCCCACGCGAGCTAATCTCATCCGCAAGCATCATCGCCGTAACGCTGACACCGAAGGAATGCGACGCCACTGACTCTGTGCCGTTTGGCAGACCCCGAAGCGTCCAACCCGTTCGGTCAAGGCGTTTCAAACGTTGCAGCTCTATTAAAGTGTTCAGCATAACTGTGGCTGCTACTTTAACGTGCAGTGGTGATGCGCAACAACATAACTTGTCACAGCGAATGCTGAAAAACAGAAGCGGCGGCACGATCGCTCGCGTCGCCGCTCCGATTTACAAGTGAATTTTAAAGAGTGTGTTTACTGTCTTGACGTACTGGCGCTCGCAGATTGCGTCAGCATCAGATTAAACGTTGTGCCCTTCTCCAAACGCAGATTTCCGCCTTGCAACGAAAGCACCGAGCTGCCTTCGACCGAGGTGCTGCTTGATTGCGAAATCTGAATTCCACCCAATGAACCGCCGACGGCGTTTGTAGTCGAATTCACTGTCGAACCCACTGCTGCCGTGGTGTCCCCCACAACATTCCCTACCGTTGAAGTAGTGGAATTGACAACACCACCAACCAAACCACTGTTGCCTGACGAGCTGCGCGAACTACTGGCACCTGCAGAAGACGATGTTGAACTGCTTGCGTTACCGGCAAATAAATCCTCGTCGTTGGCGCGCGTGCGTGCCGTGCCGTTGACGACGGAAGTTATGGTCGCCGTTATCGGTATATTCAACGAGCCGCCTTGCAGACGATCAAAGAGAAGCCCAACGCGCGATTCGCCATTGCTCTTGCTCTTCTGACTCACTTCCGTGACGTGGCCAATCAATCGCGAACCTTTGCTTACTACGGTGCGACCTTGTTCCTTTATTGCCTGCGTTGTCTTCAGTACCACCTGATCACCGACCTTGGCGTGACGCGCGTCGATCGTGCTTTGCAGTTCGCCTGCCAGGCGCGTTCCTGAATCAAGGTTGATGCTCGTATTGCGCGCGCTGGTCGAAGAAGAAGTTTGATTGCTTGCTTCGCCGCGCGCCTGCGTGTTTGCGGTCTGCGCATTCACCGCTAAACCGGAAATAAGCGAAAGGCTGGCTGCCAGGATGATTCTTTTCATGTTTTCACCTCTTAGTTTTTTCGTCCTCAATAAGGGACCTCTTTAAGATTAGCTTTTGGACTGGTTGTGTTGTTTTGTAGTCCCTAGCTGTAACGTCAAATCTTTGGTAAGGGAGACCATGACGTTTGGCTAGTCTCAGGGATGAAAGAAGTCTAGAGGGCGTTGCCGGTGAAACGGGCGACGGCGACCTTGCAAATTTGTTGCAAATGGAAATTACAGGATGAGGGGATCGCTCTGCAGAATGACCGGGCGGTGGAATTCTCTCTATCGATTTCGATAGGGGCTAGCGACAACCGTCGTGTTCGCAGCCGCAACCGATTTCCAATACATGCGACTTCTCGGCGTTCTCGCAATACTCACTGCAATACTTGCTGTCCTTCTCGGGCGGACAATCGCAGGCTGGATGCGCGCACGTTTTTTCCTGATTCTCTGCCATAAACAACCGCTGCTTTCTGAGTGTTACTGCAATTGATCCTAAGACTCAACCACCATGGGGTCAAGTAGTCTGGCCCTTGTTCAAGGGGCTGCGCGGACCACAATCGTGCGTTGCGTGTTACCCATCGTCAGCACCAACGGGCGATCTATCTGCAACGGATGCTCTTCGCCGTCGATGCTGATAACGAGATTCGCATTTGATCGGCTAACCGGCACCAGGGTTTCAATCACTGGCGCTACGCGCGGCAACAGGTTCGTGGCGATAATGCGCCAGGTTGAGGGCGAACAACGAACGCGAATGCCTGGCGTGTCTGTTTCAAACGCCTCGCCAACTGCAAGCGCATCTGCCTTGAAGAGTCCCTCGCCGCAGCGAACACTGCTAGTGTCATAGAAGGTGACCAATCCTGAAACGAATGCATAAGGAACCACGCCCGAGTTTTTAATCACCATGCGAATGTTGGTGACTGGCGAATCCGGTGTGCCGTTCAGCGTTGTCGTGCGCAAACTTCCTTCGAGCGCAGATGCGCCGGCAGCGTCAAGAGCGACCGCCGCATCTGTTAGCGCCACGTGTCGCTCAGCGGACGTCGTGGGTTCCTGTGCCATTACACCAAGACTTGTTATTGCAAGTAGCACCGCGAGCATGATGATTTTCATTGTTGTCTCCCCGATCTTTAACGCAGGATATGCGAAGGATGGAAGGATTCTAGTGCCAGACTGAATCAAGTGGCAACAATATTCATAGTGTTAATCGAGGCAATAGCGCGGCGCCACGCGGCAGAATGAAACCTTCGGCGTTGCCAGAATGATCAATTACTTCGTCCAGCGTGCGTGTGGGGATCATGCGCATGGCCCGCACTTCTTCGTCCGGCAGCTCAGAAATTAGAAAGATCCTGTGACGCTCGGCCTTGGTGAGCAGTGACCAGGCCGTTTGACCGTTTACTTCATAGCTTTCGCGCAGATGCGTGGCGAGGGCGCGCGAATTGCCTTCCGCAAACCATTTCAGAAAATCCACGCGGCCAAGGCCGTCGCTGCATTCGGCGAGCAACACAATCGTTCCGCCTTCGCTTGCAGCCTGCGCCGCCATCTCGAGTGCCTTGTGTGCCTGGATCAAATTGATGTCCCAGGGTGAGCCGCCACAACTGACAACTACCAAATCGCGCCGCCGATCGATATTTACCAAATGGGTATTTAAATATTCTTGACATGCTGCGCGATGCGCCGCGCGCCAATGGCCAGCGTGAACGCGGACAACACGGCCACGCTGATCGACGACCGTGTTCACGCTGAAGACCGGTTCAATCAGCGCCGCAACGCGCTCGCATTCTTCATTAACTGCGTTACCGTCTAACTTGCCCGTGCCCACGCCTGCGCGCCGCCCGCCGGTTTCAAAATCAAGCGCCAGCGTGTGCGTTGCTTCAATCGTTTGCGCTGATGCCAGCCCCGGACAGATCGACTTGCGCCCGCCGGTAAAGCCCGCGAAATAATGAAAGCCGATCGCACCCGTTACAATAACTTGAGAAAAATCTTTTAGTGCGCGGTTAACTTTTATCGGCGTGCCGCCATCGGTAACGCCCAGCGAAACGAGCGCAGCTGAATCGTAGGCATCGTGATGAAGGGTGCGCACCCGCTGAGCGATGAAGGGAGTCAGCAACTCAACCTTTTCGGCTTCGGTTACGTGGCGATGTATGCCCGTGGCAAAAATAATCGCGAGGTCTGACGGCGCAATGCCTGCCTGAATTAAGCGGCGAACCAGAAGATTAACGATCTGTGCGCTGCCGGTGGCGCGGGTCGCATCCGACACGACGATGAGTACGGAATCGCCGGCAGAAAAAAGATCGTCGAGGGGAGGTGACTCAATTGTTTCACTAAAAGTCGCACCAATCTCGACGTCAGTTAGCGGCTTTTCATGGGCAGGATTGGTTTCAAGGACTTGGAAGCGCGCATCGTCGAAAGTGAAAGGCAGCGTGCCGCGCCCGTAGCCCAATTGTATTTCAGTCTTCAAGGAATGTTTCGCCGGCCAGAACGAAGCGCCTCAAACTAAGCGCCAAAATCAATCAGCGCGCGTTCGATGACATGGAGAGAAGCGAAGTCAGTTTCCCCAGCCGTGCGCGCTTCTGCCAACCACTTGCGAAGTTGCCGCGCCTCCTCGAGCGATGCTATGCGACACGCTCCGGTCAAGGCGAGCGTGACGAGGGCATCAGGCGCGCCGTGCGTAACGAGCGCAGCCTGGAGGGCCGCTTGTTCGCGAAGATCGAGTGTCAGCAGGAGCTTGGTCTCCATAATGTCGCGCGTTGTCAGTCAGTGTGATGAATTAGATCTTATCGAGTGCCTGCATGATATCGGCAATCACGTCCGCGGCTGCTTCAATGCCGACTGCGAAACGCACGGTTGCGGCCGAGACACCCGCTGCCTTGAGTTGTTGATCGCTAAAGCCTGCATGCGACGAATAAAGTGGATAGCTGGCGAGTGTTTCCACTCCGCCGAGCGATGGCGCAGTGCGCACGAGTCGTAGTGAATCGAAAAGTCTTTCAACTTCATGCTCGCCGCCAACTAAATCAATGGCCACAATGCCGCCGAACCCGCTCATTTGCCGGCTCGCTATTTGATGGCCGGGATCGTCTTCGAGACCGGGGTAATAAACGCGCGCAACTCTAGGATGTTTGCGCAGCGTTTGCGCCAGAGCAAGTGCGTTATCGCACGAAGCACGCATTCGCAGGGCTACGGTTTTCATTCCACGAGAAAGAAGATAAGCAGCGGCGGGATCGAGTGTGGTGCCGATCATTACCGACGTCTG
>JBDUCB010000305.1:0-9341 GCA_040003695.1 bacterium | reverse complement strand
AGCTGGTTTACATGATGGAGCGCCGCCAGATCGAAGGTAAGGATGCTTCACAAGTTGCCAATGAGCTTATCCAGGCTTTTGATCAGCATTGCGCCAAAGCTGAAGCAAAGTCAAACTAAAGAATTTCTCTACTTGGTCTTTAGAGGCGGGCGTTGCCCGCCTCTTTTTTTGCACGATTCGGCGGCGGCGCCCGCCTCTAAACGAGGACTAATGAATCTCTTTTGACAGTCTCGCCGGACCGAGCAGTTTGGCGAATTCCGCATGGGCCAGTACTACCGCCCGCGACTGCTGCACTGAAGCAAAATATTTCTGCTGAAACTCACCACCTGCTTCACTGGGCACGAGTAGCAACCTAGCCTCCTCTATTAAAGCAGCGGCTGTGCTTTCGCTCGTCGATTCGCGAGTGTCCAGCGCCTCGTCGATTTGTACTATCAGCTCCGAAAGATGTCGCAACCACGCAAACCAGGGATTGTGCATCACCAAACTAAGAAACTCATAACTGTTACCGATGCGGCCGTGCTTGCGCTCATAGCCCTCGCGTTCAAAGTCCAAAAGCGATTTATGTAGACGCAGAAGCACCGGCCGTATCTCAGTCAGCTTTTGTTTTGTCGTTTCGGAAATCTGATCTTCAGGAGTCACCTGCACACCACCCTTTTTGAAATTTCTGCGTGCAGTAGATTAACTACGTACCCAGACCTAGGCAACGAGCGCTGTATGTAACTCAATTTTGAAACCTATGGTCGCACCGCATGCAGTTTACTTTGCCCTTTGCGAGATCTTTGCGAGGCTTTGCGGTGAAAGCATCAATCGAAACCGCAAAGGTCGCAAAGAAAGCCGCAAAGTTACGCGAAGGAAGGCGAATACATCACTTCCATCCGCGCCGACTTAATTCATTGTCGGATTTGCTATGTTATGATCCTTAGCAATGCCGGCCCCCTTCAGCCTCAGCACTCCGATAGACGATCTCTACAAGTATCGGCTTGCGCGTTTCGGTCAAACGCTGTCGCATAAGCTCGCCTTAGCGCTGAAGTCGCATTTGGGAAAAAGCACAGCTGAAGTAACGGTTGAGGATCTCCTCAATTACTTACCAATGCGCTACGAAGATCGTTCGCATCCCGCGCGCATACGCGATCTGACCGAGGGCAAGCAAGCTTCGCTGGAATTGGAAGTGAAGGTTGCCGGAGGTTATCAGGTAAGGAACCGGCGCTCGTTTGGCCGCGCCCGCCTTTTCATATTCGAAGTCACTGCGACTGATCCTGAAAGAACCGGTCGACCGGTCGTAGTTTGGTGGTTCATTTCCGGACCTCACGCATACGAGATCGTGACGTATCACACGAAACGTTTTCAACAAGGCGCGCGCTTCATCACCTTTGGAACGTGGACCTTCGACAAGCGACGCGCGACTTATTCCCTCCACCTTAACAAACCTGCTGATGAGCTCGAGATGCTGCAGTCGCCAATTAATTCGGGCGAAGCAGGGGCCGACGAAGAGGCTTACGATCCGAAGCTGGCGGCGATTCACGTCGGCCGCCGCGTTCCCATCTATCGCAAGTTGGGCGACTTCAGTTCCAAACGCTTGCGAGAGATCGTCCACGCTACCTTGATAGAGTTGCCTGATGCGGCGGTTCCGGAAACGCTGCCGGCCGATCTGCGTCGCCGCCAAAAACTTCTTAATCGCAGCGAGGCACTACGAACGATTCACTTCCCTACCGAGGACACAGCGCTATCGCTTTACGAACAATCTCGCAGTCCCGCTCATCGACGTCTGATCTTTGAAGACTTCTTTTGGGTGGTGCTGGCGATCGCCCTGAAACGTGGCAAGCGAACGAAAGAAACGAAACCAGCCGTGATCAAACTTGACCGGGCCATCAAGCTGCGCATCGGCTCAGTTCTTCCGTTTAAGTTGACCGAAGCGCAACGTCGGGTCGTTAAGGAAATCTTTCGGGATTTGCAATCGACTGCGCCGATGAATCGCTTGCTGCAGGGCGACGTCGGCAGCGGCAAGACAATTGTTGCGTTAATCGCAATGCTGGCGGCGATGGAAAGCGGTTACCAAACCGCGCTGATGGCGCCGACAGAAATTCTGGCCGAGCAGCACGCGCGCAACATAAAACGTTTGTTGGCAAAGGCGCCGTATCGAGTGGAGCTGCTGACGGGCTCGCTGCGCGCGGCGGAAAAGAGGAAGCTTCAACTCGATCTGGCGGCCGGGGAGATTGATGCCTGCATCGGCACCCACGCATTGATTCAGGAGTCGGTGACGTTTAATAAACTCGGTTTGGCTGTGATCGACGAGCAGCATCGCTTTGGTGTGATGCAACGCGTTGAATTGCGCGCGCGGGGCCTGAACACCGACGTGTTGGTCATGACCGCGACGCCGATTCCGCGCTCGTTGACCATGACGATTTATGGCGACCTTGATGTTTCAGTGATCGACGAAATGCCGCCAGGAAGGACGCCAATCGAAACTTTGGTGCTCGGCGAGGAGCAACGACTCGAAGTAAAACAAATGATTGCACGCGAAGTGCGCGCCGGCCGTCAAATTTATGTGGTTTACCCGCTCGTTGCAGAGTCGGAGAAGATGGACCTGAAAGACGCAACGCGCAGGTATGAATATTTGCGCGACAAAGTTTTTCCGAAGTTCTCCGTCGGACTGGTCCACGGCAAAATGAAGTCTGTCGAAAAAGAAGAAGTCATGCGCCGCTTCGTTGCCGGAGAAATTCAGATCCTCGTTTCCACCACCGTGATTGAAGTTGGGGTCGACGTCCCCAATGCGTCGGTTATGGTGGTCGAACACGCCGAGCGATTCGGGTTGTCGCAACTTCATCAACTGCGCGGGCGCGTGGGACGTGGCGCGGAGAAAAGTTACTGTATCCTTCTGGCTTCTGACACTAAGACCAGCGTGGCGAATGAGCGTCTTGGGATCATGGCAGAAACGAATGATGGTTTCCGGATCGCCGAGAAAGATCTCGAGCTGCGTGGTCCAGGCGAGTTATTGGGAACCAGGCAATCAGGCCTGCCCGAATTTCGGATCGCTAACCTGGTGCGCGATCAGAAACTTCTTGATGCGGCGCAGAAAGAGGCGGAGGTCTATTTGGCGAAAGGCGAGAAGTCGGCCGATACAGCGAAGATGATTCAACGCGTTAAGTCTGAGGCACGCTTTCGTCTTGCGGCTGTCGGATGAGTTCCAGGTTTCAAGTTTCAAGTTCCAAGTTGCTGTAGATCAACTTTCACGCCGAACGCAAAGTATGACGAGAAAAAATGCCATGAACCACAACGCTACACCGGGAACATGAGATCTGAACTTGAAACTTGAAACTCGGAACTTGAAACTCTTCTTGTGCGAATCATTGCTGGAAAATATCGTGGCCGAAATCTCAAATGCCCGCCTTTGCTTCAGGTGCGGCCAACTTCCGATCGCCTCAGGGAAACGCTCTTCAACGTCATAGCGCCGAGAATCCAAGGCGCACGCTTTCTCGATCTTTGTGCCGGGTCAGGCGCAGTTGGCATCGAGGCACTCTCGCGCAGCGCAAGCCACGTTGCGTTTGTCGATAAATCACGAAAGATGTGTGCATTAGTCGAAGCGAATCTCGAGCTCTGCCGCATCCCCGAAGAACAAACTGAAGTGGTCCAGGCCGAAGCTCACGATTTCTTGTCCCGAGTGTCAACGCCCCTCCGTACGCGCGGGCTATCACCTCAAAGCAGCAACCGCAAGGTGACGCGGTGGGACATCGTTTTTTTCGATCCGCCTTACGCAACGGATTACCTGCCCGTTCTCGAATTGTTTGGCTGGAACAACGGCAACCTGCTAAAAGAGGACGGTCTGCTAATCGTCGAACATCATCACAAAAATAGTTTGCCCGACGAAGTTGGGAGTATAATCCGCAGCCGAATACTCAAGCAGGGTGATTCTGCGCTCAGCTTTTTCGAAACGCTCAACCCTTCTGCCAGCCAGGCCTGAGGAGGCACCATGAACCCATCTTTTTCGCGCCGCGGATTTGCAAAACTCCTGGGCGCCGGCGCTGCTTATGCGGCCCTCAATCCATCGTTTGCGAAAACGGCATCGAGCTTGCGTCTGGTTACAGAAGCGGCTGCGCCTACCCTTATTCGCCTAAATTCAAACGAAAATCCTTACGGTCCATCACCGATGGCCGTGAAGGCGATGACCGACGCATTCAGCCTCGCGTGGCGCTACCCCGACGAGCACGAACATTTACTCGTTGAAAGTTTAGCGAAAATGAATGGCGTTGCCAGCAATCAAATTCTGTTGGGAAACGGTTCTGGCGAAGTGCTGAAGGTTGCTGCCGCCGCTTTTACCGGCACCGGCAAGAAACTGGTAGTCGGCAATCCGACCTTTGAAGCGATCGCCGCGCACGCCGGCGTGGCTGGCGCAGAAGTCGCGAAGATAAGTCTAACTTCTGACTACGAGCACGATTTGCCGAAGATGCTGGCGGAAACGAAGAACGCCGGCTTGATTTACATCTGCAACCCAAACAATCCGACCGCAAGCATTACACCAAAACACGAACTGCGCGCGTTTCTCGGGAAAGTGCCGGCACAGACCATAGTGCTGATTGACGAGGCATATCATCACTACGTAGAGACGAATGACTATGAGAGTGTTATTCCTCTCGTCGCGCAATATCCAAACCTAATGGTGGCGCGCACCTTTTCGAAAATTTACAGTATGGCGGGATTGCGCTGCGGCTACTGCGTGGCCCGACCGGAACTAATCGCACGCATGCGCGCGCAGCAGAGTTGGGACAGCATAAACATCATGGCACTGGTGGCTGCAATCGCGAGCGTGCAGGATACCGAGCAGGTTGAGCAGGGCCGCCGGCGCAACACTGAAGTCAAGAACTATGTTTATTCCGAACTCAATAAATCCGGTTACAAATTCATTCCATCTCACGCGAACTTCATGATGGTTGACTTGCGTCGCGAAGTCAGACCGGCCATCGCCGCAATGCGCGCGCGCAACGTGCAAGTTGGCCGCTTGTTTCCTGCCATGCCAAACTTCATGCGCGTTACGATTGGCACCAGACCACAGATGGAAGCCTTCGTCACTGCTTTCCGCTCGGTGATGAGCTGATGACTCGGCGCGCGATTGGAGATCGCACAATTGTTTAGATTACAGGTTTGCGGCGCTATGAGGTCAGTACCACACCGCGGTAGCCGGTGGGTTCCGGACGAAGTCGGAGGTTCCGAATTCATCAAACGCTTGCCACCAGGTGTCGCCGATGCGACGGAGACCCACCCGCTACCGCGTGGTGGTACTGACCTCATGACATTGTTAGAATCGTGGCATGCTCGTTCTCGGTATTGAGACCTCCTGCGACGAAACTGCTGCCGCGCTGGTGCGCGACGGCCGTGAAATCATCTCCTCCGTTATCGCTTCCCAGGTCGCAACTCACAAACGTTTTGGCGGCGTCGTACCCGAACTCGCCTCGCGCGAACATCTCGACAAAATAGTGCCGATTGTTGAGGAAGCTTTTACTTGCGCCAGCCTTCAAAAAAACGCTATCGACGGTATTGCCGTCACCGTTGGCCCCGGTTTGGTAGGTTCGTTACTGGTCGGTGTCTCCTACGCAAAGGCGATGGCCTTCGCATTGCAGAAACCTCTAGTGGGTGTCAACCACATCGAGGGGCACATTTATTCGGTCGCCTTCGAAAATCCGCCGGTTGAATATCCGGCGCTGGCCCTGGTTGTTTCTGGCGGCCATACGAATCTGTTTTTCGTTCCTGAACCAGGCAAATACAAAGTCGTAGCGCGCACGCGCGACGATGCGGCCGGCGAAGCGTTTGACAAGGTCGCAAAGCTGCTGGGGCTTGGCTATCCCGGTGGTCCAATCATTGAAAAGCTGGCGCGCGAAGGTAATCCAAAGGCAGTCAAGTTTTCCGTGCCGCGCATGGGCGATGGCTCGCCTGATTTTAGTTTTAGTGGACTGAAAACTGCGGTGACGAAATACGTTCGCGAAAGTGGCGTGCGACCGGTTGAAAACGGCGATGTGCCATCGCAGGCAATTAAAGACCTCGCTGCAAGTTTTCAGAGTGTCGTTGTTCGTTCGCTGGTTGGGACAACCGAGCGCGTAGCGGCAGAGTATGGACCAAGAACGTTGATTGTCGCAGGCGGTGTTGCCTGCAACCGGGCGCTGCGCGAAGCGGCGACCAAAGCGGCAGCACAACTGGGCATTCCCGCTTACTTCCCTTCACTGCATCTCTCGACAGACAACGCTGCCATGATTGCTGCGGCAGGAACAGTGAAACTTCACGCAGGCGAACGTGCTGGATTCGATTTGAATGCTGATGTGACGCTGCGTTTGCAAAACCTGGATAACAACGATGAGGCTCTGCGAAAGGCTAAAGTTCGTTATCGACTGTAAGCGAAGGTCGGGGAATGTTTAGAGGCGGGCGTTGCCCGCCTTTTTGATTTAGATGGGGCAGCACGCGCCCGGTTTGACCAGAAGAAGAAGAGGCGGGCAGCGCCCGCCTCTAAACACGTCGTACTGTCTACCGTCTACTGCCGACTTCTTTTTGTCTTGGCCTCGTCACGCGAGGCCGGGTTTGGCCTTATCAACCTTCGATGACGCTCATCGCGCTCACCGCCTTTTTTTCATACGCGGCAATGGTCGCGATGTTTTTCTTTTCCACCGCAGTGAGCGAAACGTCGGTAAAGTTGGGATCGGCCTTATACCAGTCGAAACTAGCGAAATACTTTTGTAGCCAGGGCTCTTTGAAAACTTTGCCGCGGCGCGCGTAAATTTCCTGCCGCATCTGGCTGGCGTCTTCAACAAACAGCCCTTCGAGCAGTGCACGCGTAATCGGCTTGCTGCTTAGATCATCATGAATTTTCTTTTCATAGGCGACTATCGTTTCCACGTTAGTTTTGTCTGATCCCGAAAGTTGTTCATCTTTGAAATTGTCATCCGGTTGATACCACGGTTGGCTGAAGAAGTACTGCGCCAGCCAGGCAGCCTGGAACGACCGGCCGTGTCGCGCGTAAACCTCATTTCGCAGCAACCGCAATTCGTAAAGACTCAACCCGTGCAGCATCTGTTCAGAAATCAAGCGGTTTTCAAACAACTCCATATCGCCCGGCGCAAGCGCAACCTTGCGTGAACGCTTTTGCGCGAGCGTAAGCGTGTCAAGATTTTTCTGCTCGATGGCGGAGAGCGACTTGGGGTCATACTTGTCGCTGGCCTTGTACCAGTAACGCTCGCCGAAGTATTGCTGGAGCCATGGATCGCTTTCAAAGCGTTTACCATGAATCGCCGCGATTTCCGAGCGCAGCACTAGCCACTCCGCGCCGCTGTGTTTGCCAAGCTTGCGTGGCGTCAGGAGACGCGTGCGCCAGTAGCGCATGTCACCTGGCTGTACAGTTTCATGTTTGCTCGCTTCAGCGACGCGGATCAGATCGAGATTGTTACGCTCGGTGGCGTTGAGCATTGAGTTTTGAAAGTCCGCCTTCGGTTTGTACCAATCCTGGGCCTCCAGGTAAGTGCGAATCGCCGCGTCCTTGAAGACGCGTCCGTGACGGCCGAAAACAATTCCACGCATCAGCGTCAAATCTTCGAGCGGCAGGCTCGCAATGTCAGCAGATTTAAGAGAAGTCTTCGCAAAATCGAAATTCTGCCAACGCTCCATGCCATCCTGCGCATTGACTATCAACGAGGCCACCGCGAGCAGAATTGCAAGAAAAAAGGGGTGTAGTTTGGTTCGGTGGAAGTGGTTCATAGCGGCTCCACTTAGTAGTCGTCGTGCCCTAGGCACGAGATGTTTATAGAAATTGACTTCAACTTGAACTTTCGGAGTAAAGCGAATGCGCATTCGCTTTACTCCGAAGAAATCGTGAGGGGCATAGCCCCATTTTAATTTTGAGTGTTAGCGGAAGGTCACAGACCTTCCGCACATCAGGCGGCAAAGCCGCGACCAACTTCAACCAAAGATATCGCGAACTTTTTCTACCAGGCCTTTGTCTTCCAGGTCCTTGTTTTCAACCACTGCAAGTTGTTCGAGAAGTTTTCGCTGTTCGCGTGTCAGCGAGGTGGGCGTCACCACACTAACAGAAACAAACAAATCGCCGTGACCGCGACCGCCCAGCACCGGCATGCCTTTGCTTTTCAAGCGAAACACCGTACCCGTCTGTGTGCCGGTCGGAATCTTAATCTTCTCTTCGCCGTCAATCGTGGTTACGAAAACATCGGAGCCCAGGGCAGCCTGCGCGAAAGTAATCGGTAGCGACACGTAAAGGTTGCTTCCCTGCCGCTCGAAGCGTTCATGTTCGGCAAGATGAATTACAACGTAGAGATCGCCGGATGGTCCACCCTGCGTGCCAGACTCTCCTTCGCCTTGCACGCGCAGGCGCGAGCCTGTCTCGACACCCGCCGGGATCTTGACCTCCATCTGCTTTTCTCGTTCAACACGACCAGCACCACGACACTCCGAACAAGGATTTTTCACTACGCGTCCCGCGCCACGACAAACCTGACAGGTTCGGGCAACGGAAAAGAACCCTTGCTGGTAGCGAACCTGGCCCGAGCCGGCGCAGTTGCTGCAGGTTTCAGGTTGCGACCCGGGCGCTGCGCCGTTGCCCTTGCAAGTTTCGCATGTTTCCAAACGAGGAATGCGTAACTGCGCGGTCAAGCCGGCATATGCTTCTTCGAGGGTAATCTCGAGGTCATAACGCAGGTCGGCGCCGCGTTGTGCAGTTGAACGGCGGGCACTGCCGCGTCCACTTCCAAACACATCGCCGAAACCGAAAAGGTCGCCGAGGATGTCTTCGATGCCACCAAATCCGGGGGCGCCCCAGTTCTGCCCGGCCGCGCTCGAAACGCCGGCATGGCCAAAATGATCGTAGCGCTGGCGTTGTTCCGGATCCGAAAGCACGCCGTAGGCTTCAGATAATTCCTTGAACTTTTCTTCCGCTTTTGGATCGTTCTGATTAGTGTCCGGATGATGACTTCTCGCCAAACGGCGATATGCGCTTTTCAGCTCCTGGTCAGTAGCCGTGCGGCTCACTTCTAAAACTTCGTAATAATCTCGCTTACTCATTCAGTATTTCTTAAACAACCTTTCGTTATTATTTTCCTGATCAAATTTGGAATAGCGTTCTGAAACTAATTGGAACCTTCAGCGCCTTGCGGTACCGCCTCGTTTGTGGGGTTCATCATGGCGTTGGTGAGTTGTGCAGCGACTCGCTCGAGTGCTGTCAACGCTTTATTTACTGTCTCGCGGCTGTCCGCCGTGGTCGCTGCTTCCGCCTCGCTAAATACGCGCTCCGCGATCTCCTGATCGTTAGCTGACAGCAGTCCGCCAAACTTGGTGAACGACTTCTGCGTGTTGCG
>JBDUCB010000080.1:0-9348 GCA_040003695.1 bacterium | reverse complement strand
CGTTCAAACAACAATGTCGGCGGGAATGTTGTAGAGCAGGCGGGGCAGTGGGCCGTGGTGCGCGGGGTCGGGTTAATCGAATCGATAGCCGATGTGGAAAACATAGTCATCGGCTCTACGAATGGCATTCCTATCTACGTGCGCAATGTCGCCGACGTAAAACTCGGCAACGCCTTCCGCACGGGAACCCTAGATAAGAATGGTAAGGAAGCAGTCGGCGGTGTTGTCATCGCGCGCTATGGAGTCAACACGCTTGAAGTCATTGACGCAGTCAAGCAGAAGATTAACGACTTGCAGGCTGGTCTGCCGCAAAGAGTGAAGCTCGTTCCGTTTTATGATCGAACGCAACTCATCAAACGCGCCACCGGTACTTTGAAACGTGCCCTGATCGAGGAGCTGCTACTCGTAACGCTTGCCCACATCCTTTTCCTTGCGCACTTTCGTTCGATCTTGATCGTGACGATCCCACTGCCGCTGGCTGTGCTGATGTCATTTCTCTTCATGAAGTATGCAGGGATCAGCTCAAACCTGATGTCGCTATCGGGGATTGCAATCGCGATTGGCGTCCTGGTGGACGCAGGCATTGTCGTGACGGAGAACGCCTTTCGTTTTCTGGAACAGAGAAAAGTTGATCCGAAAGACAGAACGCGGGTTTGGGAAACGGTACTCGACTCCACCAAGCTCGTCGGGCGTCCTGTATTTTTTTCGATGGCCATCATCATTCTGGCCTTCATTCCCGTATTCGCCCTAACCGGCCAGGAAGGTAAACTTTTTCATCCGCTGGCCTTCACGAAAACATTTGCGATGGCAGGGGCAACGATCATCGCGGTCACGCTAGTTCCCGTGCTCTGTACTTTCTTGTTGGGAGGAAAGTTTCATTCCGAGCAATCAAACCCGGTAATGCGCTTCCTCCAGGCTCTTTATCGTCCGGCGCTACGCTTCGCCCTCAACCACCGCGCCATCACGATCTCACTCGCGGCGCTTCTATTTGTTGGCGCGTTAATCCTGGCGACAGGTATCGGCAAAGAGTTTATGCCACCGCTAAATGAGGGCGACTTGATGTACATGCCGATTACCGATCCGGCGATTTCGATGGATGAAGCACTCAGGATCACGAGCAAAGAGGACCAGATTCTGAAGAGCTTTCCGGAAGTTGAATGGGCCGTGGGCAAGTCGGGCCGCGCCGAGACGTCGACTGATCCGGCACCGGTAAACATGAACGAAACCATCGTTCATTTGAAACCCGAAGAACAATGGCGCGCCGGCGTTACTCGCGAATCGCTAATCGCCGAGATGGATGAAAAGCTGAGAATGCCCGGAGTGACGAACATTTGGACGCAGCCCATCATCAACCGCATTGACATGTTGACGACCGGCATTCGCTCGCAGGTGGGGATCAAGATCTTCGGCAACGATCTTAGAACTCTTGAGGACTTGTCTAGACGCATTGCCGACGTGGTGAAGATCGTCCCGGGTGCGGTTGACGTTTATCCCGAACAGATCAGCGGTGCGCCTTACGTTGATATCAAGATTAGCCGCACCGCAGCGGCACGCTATGGGATAGACGTGCGAATGATCGAGGACGTAATTGAAAAAGGCATCGGCGAGTCCAATCTGTCTGTAACAATCGAAGGCCGCCGCCGCTTTCCAGTGCGGGTGCGCTATGCGCCACAGTTTCGCGGCACTCCAGCAGCGCTCGCGGAAATTCCGATTACCTCTCCTACCGGCGCGCCGATTCCTTTAGGTCAACTCGCCGACATCCGCTCAGTCGAAGGCCCCACTATGATCTCGAGCGAGAATGGATTACTGCGTGGGACTGTTCTCTTAAACGTTCGTGGCCGCGATGTCGGCGGCTTTGTCGATCAGGCTAAGAAGGCGATAACAAGCCAGGTTCAACTTCCCACCGGCTACTACATTTCCTGGAGTGGACAGTACGAGAACCAGCAACGCGCCCGTCAACGGTTGTTGATTGTGATTCCGATCGTGCTCGTGATCATCTTCGGTCTGCTTTACATCACTTACCACTCAGCTCTCGAAGCGGCGCACGTCCTACTTGCAGTGCCGTTCGCTTTAACCGGCGGCGTCTATCTTCTGTGGCTATTAAATTACAACTTCTCCGTCGCCGTATGGGTCGGCTTCATTGCGCTGTTTGGCACCGCCGTGCAGACGGGAGTGGTGATGGTGATCTATCTGAACGAAGCAGTAGAGCGGAAGAAAAAGGAAACCGGCCCTCTGACGCGAAAGACTTTGATGGAGGCGGTTACGGAAGGAGCCCTATTGCGGCTGCGGCCAAAGGTGATGACGGTTTCCACAGTCGTTGCTGGGCTGCTACCGATTATGTGGAGCACGAGTGCGGGCTCGGAAGTAATGAAACCGCTGGCGACGCCTGTGCTGGGCGGCATGGTTTCCAGCCTCTTGCACGTGTTGATTGTGACGCCGGCAATTTTTTATTCGTTGCGCGCACGGGAGCTGAAGAAACAAGAGAATCGAGAGGTGGCGGCGGGAATCGATAGAAAAGTAATTGAATAGGAGCAGTCAGAAGATGAAGAAGAATAAGTGTGAGGTGGAAATAGCAACCGAGCGACTCGCGCGCAAGCGCGAACCAGCAAAGAAGAAATTTTTAGAGGCAGGACTTATCCGGGCTCGTGTGCGACGATTTGACGGACTTCTTCTCCTGTTGGTTCAAATGGCCTTCTTCGCACTTCCGGTGATGGCCCAATCTGGCGATTCAATGTCTATTGATAATCCGCAAACGATGGCCCCATCGACCCGACAGTCACGTGCTTCGCTGACGCGCTATTTGGATCCTAAGAATGGGATGAGCGCCGACGAAGCGGTAGCTTTCGCACTGGCCCACAACGGTGAGTTATTAGCAGCTCGCGAAGAGATCGAAGCGGCACGTGGTCTCATAAAGCAAGCATCTCTCAAGCCCAATCCAACCCTCGACATTGAACGAAAGCAACAGCTAAATGGCACGGACAACGACACGATGATCGGCGGCACACTGCCCCTTGAACTCGGAGGTAGACGGTCGGCCCGCGTTGCCGTAGTTCAGCAAGAATTGGAGTTGGGAGAAAAGCTGTTCGCGGATCGTGAGCGCCTTTTGGCTGCGGAAGTGCGTGCAAAGTTTGGTGAAGCGCTGGGTCATATGCTCAAGCTTGGCTTTACCGAAGATTTGCTTTCGACATCGGACCGAGGCTACAGGCTGGTGGTGGCGCGTGTCACCGAAGGCCGAACCGCTCCTCTTGAACAGAACATGGTGCTGGTTGAAGTCAATCGCATTCGCTCCTTAAGAGAAGTCAATGAGGGCAAGGTTGAAGTTTCGCTGCTGGAGCTACGCAATTTGATTGGAATGCCGTCTGAAGAGCCTTTGCGGTTGCGTGGCGATCTGGACCATTTGGTCGAACCGTTGCCTTCCCTCACGATTTCAACTGAACTGGCACTTCGAGATCGAACCGACTTACAAGCCGCTCGCGTGGCGGAAACACTCGCCGAGGCCCGAATCGAACAAGCACGCGCTGCGGGCCGACTCGACGCGAGTGTGAACGGAAAATATGAGTTAATGAATTTCGGTTTCCCGCAAAGGGGTTTCGACTCCCAAGGACGTCTGGTTCCCATCCAGGGAACGTTTCATTCGGTGGCTGTCGGTGTCACTCTCGATCTGCCAGTACGCAACAGA
Source organism: bacterium (assembly GCA_040003695.1). Classification (GTDB taxonomy): domain Bacteria; phylum Acidobacteriota; class Blastocatellia; order Pyrinomonadales; family Pyrinomonadaceae; genus PSRF01. Next base: position 5,669 of record JBDUCB010000080.1, on the reverse strand, counting down.
AATCAGGGCGCGATTGAGGCTGCGGTTGCCAAAAAAAACGCAGCGATGCGCCGACGGGAGTTTGCCGAATTAACAGTTCGACGCGACGTAGCTTCCGCCTTTGCGCGCTATCAACGCGCGGCACGAGCTGCAGAGATCTATCGCGTAGGTGTGAGAGAGCAGGCGAATGCCAACCTCGATGTCATTCGCCAGACGTACGAACTGGGATCAAAAAGTTTGCTGGATTACATCTCCGAACAACGACGATACATTGAAGTCGAGACCGGTTACATTGATTCCTTACTGGATACTTACGCGGCGCGCGTCGAAATTCAGCGTGCGACCGCTTCCCCCGAATTGATTAAGAGATAAACAAAATGAGCGACGAGAAATATGAAGATATAGAGCATGAATCGAGCGACGGAGATGTAGGTCCCGTGTCGACTACTAAAAGTACTAGAACCCGGTCGTCCAAGCCCGTGAATCGTACTGCGATTGTTGCAGTGCTCGCTGTAGTTGCCATAGCGGCAATCGCGATCCTCGTATGGGCGTACTGGCGTTCTGGCTCAAATGGCGCCGGCAGGCCTGTTCCCGCACCTCGCAGCGTTGCCAGCGATCAGCCAGGCGCGAGCACGTCTCCGGGAGTAGTAACGGAGCCTGCGGTGACGCTTGCTCCCGAGATGATCCAGCGCGCCGGAATAAAGATCGAACCAGTCGGCGAACAACTAGCTGCTGAAGCTGCTGCGGGAACGGTTGCGACCGGTGTAGTACAGGCGAACTCCTACCGCGCAACTCCGGTCATGTCTCTCGTCGGCGGTATTGTGCGCCGCGTCAATGCTGAATTAGGCCAGTACGTTCATCGCGGTCAGACAGTCGCCATAGTTTCCAGTGACGAGTTGGCAACGGCGCAATCGCGTTATCTTTCAGCGATGGCGGATCTCGACGAGCATCACAAACACCATCGTCGCACAATGAAATTGGTTGAGATCGGAGCGGCTAGTCGTGAGGAGCTCGAACAGGCAGCGACGAAACTGACAACTGCCGAATCAGAGGTAGCCTCCTTAAGGCAGCGCCTCATTCTCTTGGGACTACCTTCGCAACGCGTTAGCAGTCTGAGGTCTTCGTCACAGATTAGCTCGGAAGTAAGCTTGCCCGCCCCGGTGTCAGGCAGTGTGATCGCGCGATCCGCAAACCCTGGCGAAGCGATTCAAGCGGACAAAGAAATCCTGCGCGTAGCCGACCTATCGAGCGTGTGGGTGATTGGTCAGGTTTACGAGAAAGACCTGGGGCGCATACGCGTCGGCAGTGGCGCAAGCATTACCAGCGACTCCTATCCTGGACGAGTTTTTCGCGGTCAGGTTTCTTACGTCGATCCAACGCTCGATGTGACAACACGAACCGCTCAGGTACGTATTGAGCTGGCAAATCCCGGGCAGACACTCAAGATTGGGATGTACGTTAATGTCGCGTTTGCTGCGACGGGCGTTGCAGAGAAAACCGCGCCAACGATTCCCGCGTCGGCCGTGCAGAACCTCAACAATCAACAGGTGGTCTTTGTCGCTACAAACGATTCCAACGTCTTTGACATGCGCCCGGTGCGACTTGGACCGGAGAATAGCGGACGTTATCAAGTGCTCGAAGGATTAAACGTCGGCGACCGCATCGTAACGGAAGGAAGCTTTTTGTTGCGCGCTGAGTGGCTCAAAATGAATCCCACCAAGTGAAGGGGCGCAGAGCAAATGAAAATCAAGCTCGGTGTTATCGGCATTTTACTAGCGTTGCTTGCAATCTTCATTTTTCACTGGACGACCGCCGTCATATCGATCCAGTTCTTTGCGCTATTTCTTGCCTACACAGCGTGTGTTTATCCCGGCGCAGCATTGTCCGATGGGCGATCTTTTTGGATGAGGGTTGAAGTTTTAGTGTCAGTGATTTTTCTTGCGTGCGCATGTCTTGGCTTTTGGCGATCTTCACGCTGGCTCGGGCCAGGATACTTATTACATGGGATCTGGGATTGGGGTCATCATACAAAGCGAATCGATACACGGGTTATCAGTTGGTTTCCCCCGATTTGCGCGACCTTTGATCTATGCGTGGCGATCTTTGTCGCTGCGCGGTACTAAGCCAATTGGGAGCAGCGGCTCGGGTTCAGTGCACGTCGCGGTCTCAGCCAGAAACACTATCGGCCTTTTCGTGAGCTGCTGAAAGCTCTTGCTGATTCGTGATGCAGATGTCCAGGTCGCGCAGCAGTCCATCCCCTATGCCATAAATCCAAGCGTGTACCGCCAGTTCCTGTCCGCGGGCCCAAGCATTCTGTATTACCGTTGTGCGACTGACGTTCAGTACCTGTTCGATTACATTCAACTCGCATAGCCGGTTCAGTCGCAGCTTTTCATTGTCAATTTTTGCAAGTTGCAATTCGTATTTGTGCATGACGTCCTGCACATGTCGCAGCCAATTATCTATCAGGCCAAGTTGCAGGTTCTCCATCGCGGCCTGCACACCGCCGCAGCCATAGTGACCGCAAACGATAATGTGACTGACGCCCAGCACGTCCACCGCGAATTGCATCACCGATAAGCAATTAAGGTCGGTATGGACCACCAGGTTGGCTACGTTGCGGTGGACGAACATCTCGCCCGGTTGGAGACCGACAAGTTGCGTCGCCGGCACGCGACTGTCTGAACAACCGATCCACAAATAGCGTGGTGAATGTTGCTCTTCAAGGGCATGAAAAAATTCCGGATCGCGCGCCTTGATCCCCTCGGACCAGACCCTGTTTTTCTCGAGCAGGTCTTCTAATTCCGTCATGATGTCCGACAGGATCAAATTTGTCAGGGAAGCTTTGCTGCCAGCACGTCAACCTTTTCGATCTCGGGCGGCTTTGAAAGAAGTTCTGAAGCTTTCGCCATTAAGGCTGCGGCCACTTTGCCTGAAAGGTGGGCTTGCCGACCCGAATCATCCGGGAAGGCGTCGAAGATTCCAAAAGTTGAGGGACCCATGCGGATTGCGAACCAGGCAGTAGTGTCCGGTTCGTCTTCGACAATTGCCAATCCACTCTTGAGAAAGCTCTCAACCTCAGCTTCTTTTCCCGGCTTTGCTTCAAGCCGCACAAGCAACGCTACCTTGACCATGATTTATCTCCTTTTCGAATTTACTTCGAAGCCTTGTTTGACTAAGACTATTAGTGCCTTCGCTCCTGTCATTGAATTTCAACAAACGGTCATCCTCCTGGCGCACTTCGGCGTCACAATGGGATCCGATATTGAAAACTGCTTGCGATGTGGACGGAAGATAATACAAGTGCGTGAGCGAAGTAAATGGTAAAGGGTGAAAAGAGAAGGCATCGCTTAATGTGCATATAAATGGACGTTTGCTTTATTGCTTCACTTGTGAGAAACGTGCTCCGAAGCGTCAGTTTAGAAATGATCACAAAGACTAAAGAAAAAGATGCATAACCACAGTCAGCTGAGCAGTGCGCAGGCTGGTGAAACCAAAGCCGTCGATCCGGTTTGCGGCATGACTGTGTCCCCAAACACTGCCGCCGGATCGTTCGAGTACCAGGGCCAAACGTATTACTTCTGCAGCGAGCATTGCCTGGCCAAGTTTCAAAGTAATCCCGAGTCTTTTCTCAATAAACCTGCGGCATTGATGACGGCCCAACCAGTCGGAATTCTGCGTGCAAAGCGGCACTCAGCGGCGGACCCGGTCGTCACGACCACTCCACGCGAGGTGCGGCGCTCCCCGGTTGCTACGGTTCCCGGTACTGACAGGACGTTGGATATTGGACCTGGGGCGTTGGACTTCTCCTACACCTGCCCTATGCACCCGCAGATCGTTCGCGATGCGCCGGGCACTTGTCCTATCTGCGGCATGGCACTCGAGCCGCGCACAGTTTCACTCGAAGACGAAAAGAATCCTGAACTCGTTCAGATGACGCGGCGCTTTTGGGTGTGCGTGGTGTTGTCGATTCCACTTTTGCTGATCGGCATGACGGAATTGATTCCCGGAGCGGCTTTCGAGAGGTTCCTATCGACAAGCGCACGCGGCTGGATTGAACTCGCGCTCGCGACGCCGGTTGTGCTTTGGGGTGCATGGCCCTTCTTTGTGCGCGCCTGGCAGTCAATCGTCAATCGCTCACTCAATATGTTCTCGTTGATTGGCGTCGGCGTGGGCGTGGCCTACGTCTTCAGCATGATCGCAAAACTATTTCCCGAAATTTTTCCCCATTCGTTTCGCGACATGTCAGGCAATGTTCCCGTCTACTTCGAAGCTGCCGCGGTGATTACGACGCTTGTTTTGTTGGGTCAGGTGTTGGAACTGCGTGCGCGCAGTCGCACGGGGTCGGCCATCAAGGCGCTTCTCGGTTTGACGCCGAAGACGGCGCGACGCATTGGCGGCGATGGCACGGATGAGAACGTAGCTCTTGATCAGATAAGGGTAGGTGACAAGTTACGCGTGCGGCCCGGCGAAAAGATTCCGGTTGATGGCGTGGTCGTCGAAGGGGCGAGTGCGGTTGATGAATCAATGATCAGCGGCGAACCGATTCCGGTAGCAAAGCAAGCAGGCGATCGAGTGATCGGCGCCACTGTCAACGGCACTGGATCATTCATCATGAAAGCTGAGCGTGTGGGAGCCGAAACATTGCTCGCGCAAATTGTACAAATGGTCGCGGACGCGCAGCGCAGTCGGGCGCCAATTCAAAAACTTGCAGACCTCGTCTCGGCATACTTTGTTCCTGCAGTGTTTGCGATTGCTATTTTGACCTTTGTCGTCTGGAGCTTGTGGGGGCCGGAGCCGCGCATGGCCCACGGTTTGGTGAACGCGGTCGCGGTACTGATTATCGCCTGTCCCTGCGCCCTCGGCCTGGCGACGCCAATGTCGATCATGGTCGCCAGCGGAAAGGGCGCTGAAACCGGCGTTTTATTCAAGAATGCCGAGGCAATCGAGGTGCTCAGGCAGATTGATACCCTGGTGGTTGACAAGACCGGCACGCTGACTGAAGGCAAGCCAAAACTCGTCTCGCTGATCGCGCTGTCGGGTTTTGATGAGAAAACTTTGCTGCGCCTGGCAGCGACTCTCGAACGCAGCAGTGAACATCCATTGGCAGCGGCGATTGTTGCTGCGGCCAGCGAGCGCGGAATCGAACTCGCCCAGACCGCTTCGTTTGAATCACTCACCGGCAAGGGAATTAAGGGCGAAGTTGATGGCCATCACGTGAGTCTCGGCAATCGTGCTCTTGCCGCTGAGTTGCGCATAGACTTCAATAGTTTGAATGAACGCGCCGAAGCATTGCGTGCAGATGGTCAGACAGTATTGTTCATTGGCATCGACGACAAGGCTGCGGGCTTGATTGGCATTGCCGATCCGATCAAAGCGACGAGCGTTGAGGCAATCAAACAACTCCACACAGAAAATGTCCGCATCGTGATGCTCACCGGCGATAGCGAAACAACCGCGCGAACAGTTGCAGCCAAAATTCAGATTGACGAGGTCGTCGCCGAAGTCTTGCCAAACCAGAAGGCCGAAGTGGTGAAGCGCTTGCAAAGTGAAGGTCGCAAAGTGGCAATGGCCGGCGATGGTATCAACGATGCGCCGGCGCTGGCCCAGGCCCATGTGGGTATTGCAATGGGAACCGGAACCGATGTGGCGATGGAAAGTGCGGCGGTTACTTTGGTGAAGGGCGATTT
>JBDUCB010000114.1:0-9391 GCA_040003695.1 bacterium | reverse complement strand
CTCAAGCCAGGCACATTGGCATCAATTATCGCGCAGACCGCACTTACTGTTCAGGAATTCGTAGATTTGCTTTGAGCGGCGGTGGAATTGGGAAGGTTAGGCAACCTCAACGGCGAGTTGTTCGGTGATTGATTCATCCGTCGGAATCGGTTCGCCATGTTTCTTGAGACTTTCCAGATAGCCCTGAATAGCATCTGTCGCCATGGCACGCGCGTGCTCAAGCGTGTCGCCTTCGGTGACCAATCCAGGCAACGCTGGACATGTGACAACATAGCCTCCCGTCACGTCAGGCGTCATCACCACAGTGAAGTTTAGGATTCTCATAGACTTCATTATATACCGAACTCCCCCTCGATTCGCCAACCTATGCCTCTCAGCAGTTAACCCCGACCCTGCCTCTTCGGTATACTGACATTGCTCCAATCATATTTGAACTAGTTTCCGAGGGACCGAAATGAAGTTTCGTTCTATCCCCACGTTTGCAATAGTACTGCTCGCAGTAACGTTTTCCGGTTTTGCTTCCACCCAAGCTCAAACCGAAGCTGGTGTCAAAGCCCACTACACCAAGCTCGAGCAGATGATTACGATGCGCGATGGTGTCAAGCTTTTCACTTCCATCTATCTGCCGAAAGACAAATCGCATAAATATCCCATCATGCTCGATCGCACCCCTTACAGCGTCGGTCCTTATGGCGCCGATAAGTACAAAGCCTCCCTTGGACCAAGCGAAAGCTTTGAAAGCGAGGGTTATATTTTTGTCTACCAGGACGTGCGTGGCAGATTCATGAGCGAAGGACAGTTTGAGGATGTGCGGCCTTACATTTCAAACAAGACGGGCAAACAGATCGATGAAACTACTGACACCTACGACACGGTTGACTGGCTGATCAAAAACGTTCCCGACAATAACGGACGTGTCGGCGTTTGGGGGATTTCTTATCCAGGCTTTTACACGTCGATGGCAGGCATCGACAACCATCCTGCGATCAAAGCGATTTCGCCGCAGGCACCCGTCTCCGATTGGTTTAAGGGCGACGACATGCACCACAACGGGGCGTTCTTCCTGGCCCAGAACTACATCTTCTTTTCAAAGTTCGGTCAGCCGCGGCCTGCGCCGGTCACTAATAACGACTATTCGAAACCATTCAAGTTTGGAACTGAAGACGGGTACAAGTTCTATTTAGAAATGGGCGGGCTGAAAAATTCCGGCGACCTGTACGAGAAAGAATTCGGCGTGCGTGTCAGGTTTTGGGACCAGATGATGGCCCACCCAAACTACGATCAGTTTTGGAAAGAACGCAATATTTTCCCAAACTTAAAAAACATAAAGACCGCGGTGATGACAGTTGGTGGCTGGTACGACAATGAAGATCTTTTTGGCGCGCTCAATACCTATCAAAACATCGAGCGCCAAAATCCGGGCATCTTCAATGTGCTGGTGATGGGACCGTGGTTTCACGGTGGTTGGTCGAGATCTGACGGCGACTGGCTGGGCACCGCTTATTTTGGAGAAAAGACTTCGCTCTACTATCGTGATCATTTCGAACTTGCCTTCTTCAACTACTTTTTGAAGGACAAGGGCGACATTTCAGGAATCAAGGAAGTCAACGCCTATGACACCGGCGCGAACCGGTGGCGCGAATTTGCAAACTGGTCGCCGACAAACACCAATGATGTGTCGTTGTATCTAGAGGCTGAGGGCAAGCTGAGGTTTGGAGACGGAACGCAAGGTGGCCGTCCACCTGGTGGCGGACCACGGCCGCGCGGTGGTGGGGGCGCGGCAGGCAATATTAGTTCAGCGTACGATGAATACGTTAGCGATCCGTTTCATCCGGTTCCTTACACGCAGAAGATTACGCTCAACTATCCGCACGATTTCATGACTGAGGATCAGCGGTTCGTTGCCGGGCGACCGGACGTTCTCGTTTACCAGACAGAACCATTAACGAGTGAGGTAACGGTAGCGGGAAATATCAAGCCTGAGCTATTCGTCTCTTCCAGCGGCACGGATTCAGATTTTATCGTGAAACTGATCGACGTATTCCCGGATGATTACCTGTACCCATTGACCGGAAAAAAACTTCCTGATGGGACGCCGGAAAGATTAAAACCTCCAGACACTGCGGCAGCCTGCGTCTTTCAACCGGGCGGTTATGAAATGCTTTTGCGCGGTGAGCCATTCCCCGCGCGCTTTCGCAACAGCTTTGAAAAGCCCACGCCCTTAAAGCCAAACGCGGCGGCGAAGATTTCTTACGTCATGCCGGGCATTGTCCACACCTTCAAGAAAGGCCATCGCATCATGGTCCAGATCCAGAGCACGTGGTTTCCGCTCGTCGCGCGCAACCCACAACGATTCGTCGCAAACTATAAGCTTGGCAAAGACACAGACTTCCAGAGAGCAACTGAGCGCGTCTACCATTCCGCTCAGTTTGCTTCGCGTGTAACGCTTAGTGTTTTGAAATGAGGTTTGCTAGCGGTAGCCGACGAACTTCAGTCGTTTAAGGTTTAGAGGCGGGCGCTGCCTGCCTCTTTCTTTTTGATCTTGGCTTGATAAAAGCTAACTGCGATGCGCAATCTAACCCAGCCACTGAAGAACTTCTTCGTCGCCAGTCGCCGGCGCGCCACCCACCACTTCCACAAAATATTCTTCCAGCGAAACAGGGCCTTTTTGTTCTGAGCCCTCCCTCACCGTCGGGCTACTGCCCCCTTCTTCGGTCAAGCCGACTCCCTTTTTCAGATCTGCCAGCGGCCCGGCCGCGAGCAGTTTGCCCTGCGAGATGATCGCGATGTCACTGCAAAGCCGTTCGACAATTTCCAGTACGTGCGAAGTAAGAAAGACCGTAAGACCGCGCGCGGTCAAACGCGAAAGCAGATCTTTCAAAGTGCGCGATGCGATTGCGTCAATACCTTCAAACGGTTCGTCGAGGAAAAGAATCTCGGGCCGGTGAATCAAAGCACAGGCCAGCGAAAGCTTTTTCTTCATGCCATGAGAATATTCGACGATCAATTTCTTCGGCTCGTTGCGCAGCTCCATCAAATCCAACAACTCCGGCAGGCGCTCCGCAATCTCTACTTTCTGCAAACCATACATGCGCGCGGTGAAGGAAAGCATCTCTGCGCCGGTCAGCCTCTCGAAGAGGTTGAGATCTTCGGGGACGACGCCGATTCTTCGCTTCACTTCCAGAGGCTGGATAGCGATGTCACGCCCAAGCACAAGAATCTTGCCGCTGGTCGGGGCCAGCAAGCCGGTTAACATTTTTATGGTGGTGGATTTGCCCGCCCCGTTCGGGCCAAGAAAACCAAAGAAGCTGCCGCGCTGCACCGTCAGATTAAGATTGTCGACAGCAACGAAATCGCCAAAGCGGCGCCCGAGATCAAACGTCTCAACAGCCTTCGGCGCGTCGCTGGTTTGTGATTCCGGCATTCATAGGTTTGTACGCGGGCATGCAGCGGCGCGTCAAGCGTTGTTGTAGCGGAAACTTTAGTTTGCGATTTAACAAGTGGGAAGCGACGCAAACTCAAGTTTGCGCTACACAATATTAAACGCGATGCGATCGGCAAGAATGAAATTGCAAAGCGAACACGCCAATACGCTTACGACATTGGCAAGCACGATGGCCATGCCCAGGCGTCCTACGAGGACACTCATGAAAATCAGATTGCCTACTATTGAGACCATGCCGGTCGTGATGTTGAACTTTGCCAGCCGATGCAGAGTTTCACTAATCGTCGCAGACGGCCGATCTTTCCAGGTCCAGCGTTGATGCCACATAAAGTTGTTTAGTACTGCCAGCTCAACAGCTAATGCGGTTGCCGCCAGATAACTAATTCGATGCGTGGTGTGTGTGAGCACAAAGAGCGCGCCGGCCTGCAACGCAAATCCAACGGCACCGACGATATTGAACTTTATCCAGTGGATCATTGATCGGTAGGGAACCTTACAGAGGCATTCAGGGTCATAGAAAACACTCAAGCCGAAAATCTCAAGGTTGGGAAGGGTGGTTTACCCCCGCACGTTGGATGCCGTTCAATCCAAGCGGGGGCAAAGCGGGGTCCCCAGCGGGGCAGCCCCGCTGAGGTGCTAATCCGCCCTTCCCAACCATGAGATATTCCTACCTGAATCATTCTTTGTGACTCTGTGGCTGAATCTCACTGCTCGGGCAGGCGCTCCAGTTCGTAGAGAGCGTGCGTGTTCTTGATCGAGGAGAAGACCAGCATTGCGCCCATCGCTACGATGCTGACGATGCCGCCGACGTCGAACAACAGAAACCGGTGCCAAACAAATGTGTATGCGAATTGTGAAGCAAGTAGAGGTTGCCGATGATCAAAACCAGGCGCATCTCAGTTGGGCCCAGCTTCCATTGCGATATCTTGAACACGCCCAGTGCGTACGCTGCAAGATAAGAATTGATCGCCAGCATCAGGAAGACGATGAGCAGCGCGGCGGCCACGCGCTCGCTCATAAAACCCGAGAGTGCCAGGCCGAAAATGAAGAATAACGCCCCGAAGGTATCGATGATGTGATCGACATAGAACCCGTAACGAGGCCGTTGCCGGTCTCTGTATCGAGCCAGCGTTCCATCAAGACTATCGCCAAACCAGTTGAGAAATATGAAGACGTTTACGAGGTGCAGCATCAATGGATTCTGCCCACTCGCTGCGTAGCAAACACCGGCCATAAACATTGCCACCAGCCCAAGCAGCGAAAGGTGATCGGAGTTGACCCAGCGGGGCATGCGTCGCGCCAGCCCGCGCAGCGCCGCCCTTTCCAGCGGAGCCAGTACGCTGGTCTGCTCTCGCCGCGCATCCTGAAAACAAGTTTCTTTGTTACTTCCCACTTTGCACTCCATTTCAAAAGAATCTGCTGAACGTCGCCGTGTTTTTATGCTCCGCTGTTTGTGCTCTCAGTTTTGTATGGCTTAACGAGTCCCTTCTTTGCTTCATCGTGCGCGGCGTAGATGTCCGGCCGCGTCAGCACTTCGCGATACTGCGCTAACGCGTCGTCGCGCTTGCCGGCGAGATCGAACGCGCGCGCCGCGTAGAGATGGGCCATAGTTACTAAAGAAGGTTCGGCATGCTCGACTCGCGTGGCTGCCAGATACTCGCGCGCGGCGCGTTCGCCTTCGCCTGCCGTCAACAACACCTCGCCATACTTGAAATGGACCAGATCCAGCGCGCGCAAAACTGTCTCGCGCACTGAACGGTCGTGTAACAGATCCTCGAAAGTCGCAAACGCTTCCCGCTCGGCCTTTACTGCGCCTTCAATGTTTTTCGCCTTTCGTTCAACTCCGGCCTGCGCCACGAGCGCATCTGCCGCTTCCAGCCGGAACAGGTAATTGCGCGGGTACTTGGCGCTGAGCGCGCGCGCATTAGCGAGCGCATCTGCAAAACGTCTTTCGCGCGTGTAAAGAATTATCAAGAGCGTTTTGGCATCGTCGCGGGCCCAGTTCCCTTCCTGCGAAACGCGCTCAATCAGTTCTACGCCCTTTTTCTTCGAGCCGCGAAAACCGGTCACACCGGCAATAACTCTGATTGGTAGCGGCAGCGAGCCCACCACGTACTCGTAAAGCCCGGCGGTCAGGTTAGCGTCGATAAACGTAGGATCAAGCTTCAATACCTGGCGATGATGGTCCACTGAATCGTCGCCATCTTTCAGCGCGGCGAAGTGACGACGCTCGACCGCTTCTTCAAACGAAGCCTTCAAACCTTCGGTAGCGCCCAGCCAATAGAGCGCTTCGACGTCTTTGGAATTCGCTTTCAGACGCGTCTCGGAAAGTCGTTTCGCTTCGCGCGTCAAACTGCGAAACTCGTTAATAATTTTCGCATCAACTTTGTCGTCGCCGCTGGAGTAGAAACTCTGCGAGTTGTAAAGCGAGGATTGCAAACGTCGCGATTCGTAAAGCGTCTTGATCCAGACGCGCGCCGCGAGCAACTGCGGACCGGCCGCATGATTTGGATAGAGCCGCACGATATCCTTGAAATCTTTCTGCGCCTTGTCGTAATCGAGATTGTAGAGCGCTTCAAGCCCACTGCGTCGCAACGCTTCAAACTGCGGCCGGCCTGTTGCGCTGATCCAATCGTTACTTTGCGCCGCGGCTGTGGCCGCGACCATAGCCAAAATTATGAATACCAAAATCAACTTCTTCACTTGTATGCTCCTTAGCTAATTACGACTTGTCATTACATTCCATAGGATTGTTTTCAACTGAACACCTCCAGGTATTTCACGCCGGCACCAGTATTGAATAAGACAACTCGCTCGTCAGACTTAACCAAATCCTCGTCGATCAACTTTTTCAGCGCAGGCAAACACGCAGCGCCTTCGGGCGCGCAAAAGATTCCCTCGGCAGCACCAATTTCTTTCGTGGCGGCGATTAGTTCTTCATCGGTGACCTCTACAGCAGTTCCGCCCGATTCGCGTAAGGCGTCAAGAATCAGAAAATCTCCGATGGCTTTTGGAACCCGCAATCCCGACGCCACAGTTGCTGCGTCAGGAAACTCGTCCGCGAATCGCTTCCCTGTCTCAAACGCACGCACAATTGGCGCGCAACCGCTTGCTTGCACTGTCACCATGCGTGGCCGCCGCGAATCAATCCAGCCCATTTGCTCCATTTCATCAAAAGCTTTCCACATGCCAATCAATCCTGTGCCGCCGCCGGTTGGATAAATAATTACATCCGGCAATACCCAGTTGAATTGTTCAGCCAGCTCGTAACCAAGCGTCTTCTTTCCTTCAACGCGATAAGGTTCTTTCAAGGTCGAAACGTCAAACCAGCCTTCCGCATCTTTGCGCCGCGCGACTTCCGCGCCACAGTCCGTAATCAAACCTGCCATCAACGTCACGTGCGCGCCCGTCTGTTCACATTCGATTACATTAGCCCGGGGCGTGTCGTTTGGCATGAAGATGAAACATTCAAGACCGGCGCGCGCGGCGTAAGCAGCGAGAGCGCCGGCGGCATTACCTGCAGATGGCACTGCAAGTTTTGTCGCCCCGAGTTCCTTTGCCATCGAGACCGCCGCTGACATGCCGCGAGCTTTGAAACTCTGCGTCGGATTCTGCGACTCGTCTTTGATGTAGAGATTCTTGATTCCAACTTCTTTTCCTAATCGCTCAGCGCGCAACAGCGGTGTCCAGCCTTCGCCGAGTGAAACTATGTTCTCTTCGTTTTCAACCGGCAGCACTTCGCTATAACGCCACAAGTCCGAGCGCCGCCCCGCCAATGATTCCTTTGTCAACGTGCGACCAGCACGCTCAAGGTCATAACGCACCAGCAGCGGTTTTCCGCATTCGCGGCAGAGATTGAGCAACCGCCGTGCCTCGTGTTCCAAATGACAGGCAGCACATTCAAGATGCGTAACATTCATTAGTTAACGGGCCTTTCTCTCGTGTTTTGCTCAATGTTGTGGAGATTGATTTATGAAAATACTTTCGAAAAATGCTGCAAGATAATGCGCGCTGCGATTACGATGATGCGCGGATTGCCGGCAGTTGGAGCAATCATCCTGCACCTAATAGGGGAAAGCAAAGCGAAGTTAACTTGTAAGTTGTGAAACTGAGGCGAAGGGTTAACGCGACAGCATCTTGTTCGCTAATCTGGATGATTTGAGTTTAGATTTAACAACGGCGAGAACCTGATCAGTTCCGCGATCGCTACCCCGACAGGTCGGGGTTCTGACTTTGTCTATCGCTGCACGCTCGCTCCAATCGATTAGTCCGCACAGCGGACGAATGACAATAGCCCAGCAGTTTACTGCTGGGAATGACGACCGCAGTAACACGGAGTCCGTGTAGCGGACGGCTGAAAGTCGCAGCGACACATCAACCTCAGTCGTCCGCTTCACGGACTCGTTCTTTTATTCGGCGCTTGATCCCACCGATGAATCGGTGGGCTATTGTCAATCGTCCGCTACGCGGACTCCCATGTGACAAATGACCATCAACGAAGTATCTTGGTTATTCAACAATTACCACTTCAGGGATTCAATTAAGAGGAGAAGCATGCCAAATCGTACTGCCGTGATCGAAACCAATAAAGGCACAATTAAATTTGAGCTGTTCGAATCAGACGCGCCCAAGACTGCCGAAAACTTCATTACCCTGGCCGAGCGCGGCTACTATGATGGCGTGATTTTTCACCGCGTGATTAAGGGCTTCATGATTCAGGGCGGCGATCCAACCGGCACCGGGCGCGGCGGCGAAGCAGCAGCCGGCGGGCGCTTCAATGACGAGATCGATTCCTCTTCAGCGGTCTACCAGCGCGGTTACAAAAAGGGCACAGTGGCGATGGCTAATGCCGGGCCCAACACCAACGGCTCGCAGTTTTTCATCATGCATGCTGATTATCCGTTGCCGCCCAGCTACACGATCTTCGGGCGCGTAATCGATGGTCTCGATGTGGTGGACGCAATTGCCACCAGTGAAACCGATCGCAACGATAAGCCGACGTCGGAAGTGAAGATGGAACGGGTGACAATTCAGGAGTAGAACGCAGCCGTTGGTTTAGAGTTCAAGCTTTAGCTTGCCGACGTCCAAAACAGCAACCTAAAGGTTGGACTCTGAACTTCTAAACACAACCCGGTCGCTACCCCGACAGGTCGGGGTTCTGACTTTGTGTAGCTCCGCGAAGCGCATCCAGTACAAAGTCTTTCGCTTGTCGCACTGAGTCCTCTAAGGACATTCCTTTACCCAAACCTGCGGCGATGGCGGCTGACAAAATGCAGCCGGAGCCGTGAAGCTGCGCGCCGGGAATAAACTCAGCACGAAACACACTCACTGCACCATCATCATCGAGCACATCAATCGCTTCTTCGCCCGCTGCATTCTGCCTGCTGCTTTCTGCGTTCTGCTCCGGGTCTTCTGCCTTCTGCCTATTGCTTACTGCCTTCTGTTCTCCAAGGTGGCCGCCTTTGATTAAGACGGCGCGCGCGCCAAGATCGCGAATGATCTTCGCCGCAGCGCGCATTTCTATTTCCGAAGTTATGGTCATGCTGCTCAACGCATCCGCTTCAGGGATGTTTGGCGTGACCAGCCGTGCCAGAGGCAACAGGTCGGCAATGAAAACTTCAAGCGCATCTTCTTCCATCAAACGGAGCCCCAAGCTGGCAACCATTACCGGATCCACTACCGGCGCCGGCAACTTGTGCTCTCGAAAGATCCGCGCAACCTCACGCACGACCTCGCGCGTTGGCAACATTCCCGTCTTCGCGCACGCGATCTGAAACTCTTCCAGCAACGACTCTAACTGACCGCGGACAGTTGCTGCGGTTTGATGGACCGTGCCGCTGGCTTGCTGATCGTTCTGAAAAGTGATCGAGGTGATCGCGGCTGACGCGCGGTAACCAAAAGCCGAAAAGGTCCTCGCGTCCGCGAGCACGCCAGCGCCGCCCGACG
>JBDUCB010000207.1:0-9470 GCA_040003695.1 bacterium | reverse complement strand
CCAACTCGATAATGTCCTAATTCGGAAATCTCTGTGCTGCCTTTGATGTTCTCCGTGCCTCTATGGTGAGTTTTTGCCGAGGGTAATTCACCACAGAGACACAGAGCGCACCGAGGACGCACAGAGTGAAATCGAAACGGTCACTGGCGCTTCAGTTTCAAATCTCATCACCACCGCACTTCGGTGCGGTGATTACGGATGGAAACATTTTTGCGAACCGTTGACTGATAGCCTTACGCTTCCTGCTTTTGCGTCACGCCGGCAGCTTCGCGCTCGGCGGCACGAGCGGGGCGCGCATATTTGTCGAGTCCAAAGCCAAGAAAAATCGTTGCCACAATAAACGTCGCTGAGAAGAAGTAAGGCGACGAGACGCCGAGGTGATCAAATGACCAGCCGAAGAAGAGGGGCGCGATGATGCGCGAGATACCACCATACGTCTGCTGCATTCCCATGTAGAGACCGCGCTCTCTTTGACTAATCACGCGCGACAGCAGTGCGGTCACGCAGGGAAAAGTGAAGGCCGTGCCCAACGGCATAAGTGCTACCGCGACTGCCAGCATCCACAGGTTTTGCGACAGTGGCATGCCAACAACGCCGGCAGCCAGGAGCACCAGTCCCAGACGCGAGAGATTCGCTTCGCCGAGCCAATCGACCATTCGTCCCAGCAGCAGCACTCGGGTGAAGACAGAGATGGCTCCGACATACATGAAAAAATAACCAATCGTCTCTTTGGTGACCTGAAAGCGCACGTTCAAGAAGAGCGCGAGCACCGTAAAGGTTCCCTGAAACGCGCCGATGGCAATCGCATAGATCCAGATGAGACGTGACGAAGGCTCACTAGCATGCGAGATGACTCGCCAGATCGCTTGAGATGAAGTGCGAATCACCTCACCAGCTTGTGGCTGCTCGCTGAAGTCGCGCGATTCTTTCAGATAGCGCGCGACGAAGATCATGTTCAGGATACAGAGCGCCGCCGCCAGGATTCCAGGCGCCGCGCCGCCCATCTGCAACGTTCCCGGTCCCGGCAGCAAGTCGCTCTTGCCTAACGCGATCGCGAAGGAACCGAGAACCGGTCCCAGCGCCACCCCGAGGTTGGTCGTAGCCGAAAGCCAGCCGAGCGCACGCGCGCGATCCTTCGGGTCGGTTGAATCCGCTACGTACGCTTGAATGACACCGACGGTTCCGCCGCCGGCGCCCTGCACAAGTCGTGAGAGAAACAAGACGAGCAGCGAGTGGGCGAAGCCGAAAATCAGATACGCGATCGCCGACGCGCCTAAAGCGATAAGCAGAGTGGGCCGCCGTCCCACTCGATCGGAAAACCGACCCCACATCGGTGCGCTCAAGAGTTGCGCGAGAGTGAAGGAAGCGACGATGAACCCCATAACGGTTCCAACTCCAAAGTGCCTTCCCAGGAGGTCGATCCCATCCCCGCTCAGCGTTTTCACGTAAAACGGCAGGAGCGGAATGATCATCAGCAGGCCAACCATGTCCACAAATGCAGTGGCCATTAAGGTGAAGAGCTTTGCCGGAATCTTGCGCACTTCGCGCCACAGGACATAGAGCAGGCCACACGCAATCGCGCCGAGCGCGATGCGCACGATGGGCGAATGAAACGACTGGGCGATGTTCTGTTGGATCAGCATTTCACGTCGTTAGCGTCAATATTGGGAGCGAACATGATACACCAGCGGCAGCCCGTGACAGGGTGAGAGAAAGCAGGAAATTTAGCCGCAAATTTTCGCAGATAAACGCGGATAGGAACAGAACAAGTAAATCGTGAATCGTAAATCGTGAATAGTAAGAGAGAAGCAGGGCCTATCCGCAGATTACGCAGATTTCGCAGAACGTTTGAAGGAACAAGCAACAGGTCTAGACCGTTCTGCACTGTGCTTACTTCCTATGCTTTTAATCGGTGTAATCGGCGTAATCTGCGGATAAATTTCGGGGTCTTCTCCGATTCACAATTCACGATTTACGATTTTACGGTCTTCTCAAAACCGCAGCGACAAGCAGCTCAACCCGCCATCCATTTTTTGAAACTCGGACATGTCGAGCGTGATTGTTTGAAAACCCAGCTCCTGCAACTTTCCCGTGAACGTCGGATAGCCGGCAGCGACTAACACATGGCCATTGATGGGAATGCAATTGGCTGCATACTCCTCGGCGGCATTCACCATCACCAGATCGTAACCGGCAAACTCCGCGCGACTGGCTAGTGCTTCAGTTACCACCAAACGATTGTCACCCAGAGACGCGAGCCCGCTTTTCAAATGCAACAGGCCATCCACCTCGCGGATATCTACAAAGCTGCAGGTGTAACCAAGTGGCGCGAGCAATGCTGCCAACTGTTCCGCACCGGCTTCGTTTGTGCGTTCAGAGACGCCAATGGAGAAATGATCGCCGGCTTCGCAGACGTCGCCGCCGTCGACAGTGCCGGGTGATTCAATAGAAGTAAGATTAGGAAAGAATTCGGCGAGCGCGGTTCGCATGCTCGTGATCTCGCCGCTGCGGCTGAGCGCGCCAGGTCGCGCGAGCACCGCGCATTTGTTTGTAAGTATCGCTGTATCTTCAACGAAAGTTGAATCCGGATAATCCGGTTGGGGTGCCAGCCTGGTTAAAGTCAAACCACATTGCTCTAGCGCTGAGCAATACGCTTCATGCTGTTCGAGAGCACGTTTGTAATCAGGCGCACCGAGACTGGATGTAGTAAGGCCTTCAGAAAAGTTCGCGGCGGGCGGCCGCACTATCGCTCTCGTTAACATCGGAAAAGATCGTAGCGCACAACGTATTTCTCCGTCACTGCTCGCTGTCAACTGCTTACTGCTTTTCGCCTTCTGCCTACTCTGTCCCATCTGTGTAATCTGCGTAATCTGCGGATAAGCTTCTTTCTTTCGCCAATCTAGCCTTAGCTTCCACACTCGGATAGAATCGCCGCGATTTCTTATTCACAGAAATTAGGCCGCAACCTTAACAAGTTTCAAAAGGAGAAAAAACGATGAGTTTGACGAGTAACTTAAGAACCAGAGGTTTGGGAATGATTTTGTTAGCGCTGTGGCTTATTCTCACCGGCCTATTGCCACTAATAAATACGAGAATCTCCGGACCGGTCGCCACTGGCCTAGCGGTACTTGCTATCGCTGCCGGAATTCTAATTCTGCTCGGTCGCTAGGAAATCAGGAGCGAGTTCAGCATAAGCATCAGCCTCAGTACCCCGTTCACACGGGATTGTTGAGCGGGCAGCAGGTATCATTGGGGGACTGTTCGTTCGTGGAATAGAACTCCCTCACCTGTCACCTCTCACCCGTCACTGTCACCCGTCACTGTTATTTACGATCACGATTTACTGCCTTCCGCTTTCTGCCTTCCGCCTTCTGCCTACTGCCTTCTGCCTTCTATCTTGCCCATCCGCGTTTATCCGCGAAAATCCGCGGCCAAATTCCGTCGGTTCATGCTGTTTACGATTCACGATTCACGATTTACTGCCGTTCCCTGTCTGCCTTTTGGCGACTGCCTATTCCCTTCTGCTTTCCATCTGCGTAATCTGCGGATACATTCTTGCTGTTCCTATTTACGATTCACGATTTACGATTTACCATCCGCTCATGCAACCCGCTCACCCTTGGCAATTGAAATTCTGGCGCTTGCCTCATCTGGATAACCTCGAACTGCTGCACGCCTCGCGCGTCACACATGACTATCCGCGTCATATGCACGAAGAGTATTCCATCGCGGCCATCCTCCAGGGGACTGAATTCACAACATGCCGCGGCACGACTCACAAGGCACGTGCGGGAGACTTGTTATTAATCAATGCGGAGGAAGTACACGCAAACAAATCAATCGGCAGCGAATACAGATTGATCAAGGTGCGTCCGAAAACATTGGAGCGTGTTGCGCAACAGCTCGGTGCAAGCAATTTTTCGTCGCCGTTCTTTGCCAAACTGGTCGTCAGCGATCCTTATCTTTATCGCCGGCTGCTGCGACTTCATCTCAAGCTCGAACAAAACACTTCAGCGCTTGAACAGGAATCCGAGTTCGTGTCGACCATGAGTCTTTTGCTTACGCGCCAAAACAAAAACTGCCGAGCGTCGCAAACCGCAGTCAAAGTGGGAAGAGAAGACAGTCAGGTGAACCTGGTTCGAGACTATCTCAAGTCGCATTATGCCGAGAATGTATCGTTGTCTCAGCTCACCTCACTCACAAATCTGAGTCCCTTCTACCTGCTGCGTGTTTTCCACAACCGCGCCGGGCTTCCGCCCCATGAATACCAAACCCAGGTGCGCATCGCGCACGCGCGCAAGCTAATTCGCAATGGGACTTCCCTTTCCCAGGCTGCGCTTGAAACGGGATTTTTCGACCAGAGCCACCTGACGCGCAACTTCAAACGCATCGTTGGCGTCACTCCGCGACAGTATTTCTCAGAGCGACGATCCGTGTAGTTCCGAACTTTTCTCCCTCTCCCGTCGGGAAAGGGATGGGAAGAAGGTGGGCTCGGCGCATTGCTCCCTCTCCTTCTGGGAGAGGGTTGGGGAGAGGGTGTGCTCGGCGCACATCCACCGCAAGATCGTCCAATACTCGGACACACGCTACGTGATAAAAACGCAAATACTCCCTTTTGATTTGCGGCTTTGCCGTCTGATGTGCGGAAGGGCTTGCCCTTCCGTCTCAGCTCTAAAAATATCTGGGGCTCAGCCCCGTTTCTCAAGAGCGGCGTACGGTGCGGCAGAGCCACCACCGCACATCAGCTGGCAAAGCCGTAACGAATTCGTTAATCGAAACCAACCTCTCGATCGAGCGACAAGGAACCTTTTCATGAAAGCAATTTTCTTAATAATTTTACTGCTGCTACTTCCGGTCTCTCTTATCGCTCAAACAAAACCAGTCATCCCCGACACGCCCGCAGGCACCCAACTCAAGGCGTGGCTGCGCGTTTTCTCAACCGGCGACGACGCGGCATTTATGAAATTCATCAGTGAGCATTACAGCAAAGCTCTACTCGCTGAGAACGATGCGGCCTACCGCGCTGATCGACAGGCCCGAACTTACCTGGACACTCGCGGCTTCGACATTCGCGATATTGAAAAGACCAGCAACGAAGAGATCGTGGTTCTTGCTCAGTCATCACTAACTGGTCTATGGTTCCGCTTAACGATGAAAGTCGAAGCGTCGCCACCCTACGCAATTACGGAATACACCGCGCAGCGAATTCAGCCGCCGGCAAAGTTTCCACCGAAAAAGTTGAGTCAGAAACAACTGGTCCAGGAAATCAGGGCATTCATGAATAAGCTGGCCGCGGCAGATGCTTTCTCCGGAACGCTGCTTGTTGCAAAGAACGGCAAGCCGATCCTAACAATCGTGCACGGATTGGCAAGCAAGGGCTACAACATTCCGAATCGCCTAGATACAAAGTTGCCCATCGCGTCGGTCGGCAAGATGTTCACGGCCATCGCGATCGCGCAACTGGCCGAGCAGGGCAAACTGTCGTTCACCGACACGGTCGGCAAGCACCTGCCCGACTACCCAAATAAAGAGGTCGCGCAAAAGGTCACCATCCATCATCTGCTCACGCATAGCTCCGGGTTGGGCGACACTTACAGCGCAAAATACATTTGCCGCAAGGGTGTTCTCCGGCAGGTGAAGGATTGGTTGCCGCTGTTTGTGGACGACCCAAAACCTTTAGCGTTCGTGCCGGGCGCGCGTTGGCAGTACAGCAATCAGGGATTCATCCTGCTGGGCGCGATCATCGAAAAGGTTTCCGGTGAAAACTTTTTTGAGTACATCCGGAAACACATCTTCCAACCCGCAGGCATGGTGAATACGGATTATTACGAAGCCGATCGCGATACTCCGAATCTCGCCATGGGCTACACCAACTTTGAAGACTTAGGCGAAGACAATTATCAGTTTCACATAGGCGAGCGCCGGAACGTTTCGCTTTATAACGGAGCGAGGGGCGGACCGACTGGCGGCTTAAGTTCGACTGCAGAAGATCTGTTTCGGTTTTCGCTGGCGCTACGCGGCAACAAATTAGTAAGCGCGAAAAGTGTAGAGTTGCTGACGAGCAACAAGATCCTTGCGCGCAAGTACGATGCGAACCAAACGTATTGGGGTTATGGCTTTGAATTGGAATTGATCGATGGCCAGCGTGTTATTGGTCACGGTGGGGGCGATCTGGGAGTCAGCAGCGCCGTGCGCTGGTATCCGGATTCCGGCAACTACACGATCATTGTTTTATCAAATTACGATCGCGGGGGGATCATAACCATCTACAAGCTCGAGGAAATGATCATGCAGCAAGCGCCGCGCTGACGTAAATCGTTGATCGTAAATCGTGAATAGTAATCCGCAGATTACGCAGTTACACAGATTACCTGAAGAAGAAAGCGAGAATCTTAAGACGTTCTGCTTGCTGCCTTCTGCCGTCTTCCTTCTCTTTTCTCCCATCTGTGTAATCTGCGTAATCTGCGGATAAACTCCTGCAGTCCGATCTTCCTATTTACGATTGACGATTTACGATTTACGATAAAGCCATGAAACTAACTGAATACTTACTAGCCGAATTGAACCGCGAGATAGAGCGTTCACGCTACGCATTGGAACAGGTGCCTGAGGGCAAGTACGACTGGAAGCCTCACGAGAAATCGATGATCCTCGGCTACCTGGCAAACATGGTGGCCACGATTCCGATGTGGATAAGCATGCAGATCAACCAGGACGAGCTGGACGTGGCTCCCACCGACGGAGGAGCTTTTGAACATAAACGCCTGGATTCGAGTGCGGAGTTAGTCGAGGCCCTCGACAAGGCAACCACCGGCGCCCGCGCTGCGTTTGAGAAAACTACCGACGAGCACCTGATGACGAATTGGAAGTTACTGGCTAAGGGCAAGGTGGTCATGGAGGCGCCACGTTACGAGATGATCCAGGACACGTTTCTTCATTGGGCACATCACCGCGGCCAGATGACTGTGTACCTGCATCTGCTCGGCGCAAAAGTTCCCGCGCTCTACGGCCCCTCCGCTGACGATAACCAGTTTCGCTAATAGAAAGTAAATCGTAAATCGTGAATCGTAAATAGAAAAAAACGGTGACAAGTAACAGGTGACAGGTGGCGGCAGCCGGGTGATGACCGAGGCCTACTGCCTACTGCCTACTGCCGACTGCCTACTGCGTCCTGTTTTTATCTGCGTTTACCCGCGAAAATCCGCGGCCAAATTTCTTTCTTTCACCCCTCGGAGCGCAATCTACTGGACGGGGACCTCAAGCATCAATCGTGATTTTCAACTAAATGCCACGACTGCCGACGTTTTTTGCTGTCTCTGTCGCGCCGGCCATCACCTGGCGCACCGCCGTTGAGTTCAGGAAGGTCGCGCGCAAATCGTCATCGGTAACGTTTGCGGCACACGCATTAACAATCTCCGCAGCTTTGGTGAACGCTGCCTGCGCATCTATCAGACGCCCGCGCTCGGATTGCAAGCGACCCAGAGCCGCGTATGTTCTCCAGGCTACCAGCGGCGCCGGATAGCGATCCAATTCTTCAAGCGCTGCGGTAAATTCCGCCTCCGCGGTGGCCGGATCGTTTGCGGCCATTGCAATCTGGGCGTTTAGCCTATGAGCTTCCGCAATGTACTTATGCACTTCGTATTGGTTCGCGGTATCGAGCAATCGCCGAGCGGCCTCTCCAGCCTTCTCGAGGTCGGCGTCGCCTTGCCGCAGCCAATGCCATGCGGTGGCTGCTTCAAGGCGAATGTTGTAGCGCCAGCGGAACCAGGCGTCCCGCTTAAAGATGTCGTGGGTCTCGCGAAACGCAGCAACCGTTTCCTCAGCTTTGCCCGCGTAGGTATGATCGATACCGAGGTTGATTAACGAGTTTGCCTCTGCCTCCAGCACGTGATACTGACGGGCAACTTCCAATCCTTCCTGATCATGTTTGAGTGCACCGTCGAAGTCCTGTAGCTCGCGATGCAGCCAGCCAAGACAATTCGGCATTCGCGGATACCAGAAACGATCGCCGTTGCGGCCCGCCATCTTGATTGCATCTTCAAGTGTCGTAATAGCTTCCGACATTCGTCCGAGATTGCCTTTCGAAAGGCCGAGGAAAAACATAGAAGTTAAGAGGTGAAATCCGTCACGCAACCTGGAGGCGAGCTGTCTTGCTTCGTCCTCAATTTCGATGGCGCGCTCATATTCAGTTTGGAAAAAATGGAGACAACCGCGCCAGGTCAATCCTGCCACCAGTGCCGGTGTGTAATCGATGGCGCGGGCACTCTTGATTACATCGTCCAAAATGGGACGTCCGAACTCCAGCTCGCCGTAACACAAATGCTTCAGCGCCATCAGGCACATCGTGTCCAGCCGCAGCGATTCGCTTCCGGCGCGCTTTGAGGCGGCAAGCGCTTCATCGACGCACGCTTCCATCTCCTCCAGCCGGTGCGAATAGAACAGAGTCATTGCCAGGGCGTTAAGCCCCGCGGCCTTCTTCTCAGGAGAGTCCAGCGCTTCCTGATGCTTGAGCATGCTCCGGTAATCTTCGACGGATTGGGCAAAGTTGCTTAGCGCCATATTGGCTGCGCCGCGTTTGCCGTAGAGAATCCCCATCGTTTCAGCCTGCTGTTCATCAGGCAGCTTCGCCGCCAGGTTGAGAGCGCGGGTGTAATGCTCAGCGGCTTCGGCGTTCCCATAAAGCGCGGTGGCGTTGTCTCCCGCATGGATCAAATATTCCACCGCGCGTGCAAAATTGCGCCCGCGTTCGAAATGCAAAGCGAGTTGCGTGGCGATATGCGGAGCGCGCTTTCCGTAGCGCTGGGCCAACTGTTCGCCGGCGTGACTGTGCAGCATTATTCTTCGTTTAGTCACCAGACCGCCGTAAAGGAAATTCTGGTAGAGCGCGTGAGCGAAGCGATAGCGCGTCGCAAGCGATCCGTCAGGTAACTCTTCTTCTCCCAGGGTCAGGATCAGTCGATCAGTCTTTTCAATTCGGGCCAGCAGTTCTTCCAAATCAACTTCCTCGACACCGAGCAAACTGGCCACTACCGTAGAATGAAACTCCTGCCCCTCCACACTTGCATACTCCAGGGCGCGGCGCTCTTCTTTTCCGAGCGAGTCTACTTTTTTGCCGATCATGCTGCGCACGCTTTCCGGTGCTTCCAGCTCCATCTCAGCGAGCGGCCGGCTCAAAGACCAATGCTCGTTTGTTTTCGCGATGTCGCCACGTTCGTGCAGATATTGCAAAAGGTTTGTGGCAAACAGCGGGTGCCCTTCGGTCTTTTCGTGAATGTGTGCGGCAAACTCGGGCGGAAAACTGTTTGGCGCAAACGTCGCATTCAGGTAATCCTGAATATGGACAGGGCTCAGCGAATCGAGCGCGATCTCCTCACACAATTTGTGCGCCTGCATCTCGGCTTTGTAACTCTTCAGTGGATGATTGCTCCGTTCAATATCCTCGGGTCTGAACGTGCCGGCAATCATCAGAC
>JBDUCB010000433.1:0-9473 GCA_040003695.1 bacterium | reverse complement strand
GCCGCGCTCGACTTTGCCGGCCAGGCCATCAAAGCCAAAGACGAAACTATTGGCGTCCTCAAAGAGCAGCGCGACAAGGCGCGCGCCCGCGCTCATAAAGCCAACCAGCGAACGTTCGGCGTTGGCGCCGTCGCCGCCATCCTGGCCTTGCTCACCTTCATGAAATAACCCGCGCGGAATTTCACCATGCCCGACGCCCTCGCAAAGAATTTTTCCAATGCCGCGCCATCGCCCTGGCTGAACTGGCTCGGACCGTTTCTGCTTGCCGTGCTCGGGGCCTACGGAACTGTCAGCTATGCCGCCGGCGACCTTACCCGGCGCCTGACGACGGTTGAGAAACAGACGTCCAGACAGGAAGAGGAACACAAACGCTTCGTCACGCGCGAGGAGCAACAGATCTTCATTGATTCAACTTCGCGCGAGCTGCGCGAAATCCATGAAGACGTGCGCGCCATCCGCAGCTCTGTCGAGAAGAAATGACACCCACGACAAGTGAAATCGAATTTGCGACCACGTCGCTCTTGATCGCGCTGCGCGCTCACGATCGAGAGACGGCCAATCATGCGGTCCGTGTCCAAACCGTTGCGCTGAATATGGGCCGGGCGATGAATCTTTCCGGCAATCAACTCTGGGCCCTAAAAATTGGTTCCCTGCTTCACGATCTTGGGAAGCTGCAGACGCCGGACGCGATACTTCGCAAACCCACTGCTCTAACCGATGAAGAGTGGGGAACTATGCGGCTGCACCCATACACCGGCGGCATGATGCTGCGCGCGCTGAACTTTCCCGAGCCGGTTTGTCTGATCGTCGAGCAACATCATGAGCACTGGAATGGCCGCGGTTATCCTTACGGCCTCGCTCAAGACGAAATCTCATGCGGCGCGCGAATTCTCGCCGTTGCCGACAGCTACGACGCTATCGTCTCCGACCGCTGTTACCACCCGGGAGAATCCGCGCCGCATGGCCGCACGAAGATCCTTTGGGACATGGGCCGCCAGTTCGACCCGCGCGCCGTCGCAGCCTTCCTCCTACTCACCAGCGCCGGAACAAACCTGGCTGCCGCGTGAAATAGAGTCAATGAACAAACTAAACGCCAAGCATCATTACACGAAGCTGTCCGCCCCTTGCAAAAACGGACTTCATGCAAACTGCACCGCGAAGAAGTGCGAATGTAAATGCGGTCACGGCGGTCCACAGGAGGGAAACCAACAGTGAAAAAGTGCAAAAAGAACTGAATAGCAAAGCACGTCGCTCCATTCAAGCGTCGTTGGCTGAAGAAAGAAGGGAGGCGTACCGTGGAGATAATGATCCGCAGGCTCACTCCGGTTGAAATCGGTCGCGTTGATCAGCTCTGCATGGGGCCGGCGCACAATCAAACTCACGCCCTTTACGATTGGGAGCCCGTGCGAGTCGAAAGAATACTCAAGGCGGAACCCTCTTCGCTAACCTCAATATGGCAAAAGCTAAAAACCTGGCTGCACTTGCGCTGATTCCTTTTCTAATCTGCCTTGCCAGTGCCCAGGACAAGATCATCTCTCATATTCCGAACCTGCCACGGATCGCGCGAGCCTGGAATTCAATCGCTCCGGCAACAAAAGACTGGAATGCGGCAATGGAAAAAGCCGATGCGCTAATCCATGAGCGGTTCAATCCAAAGATCGTGGTCGCGAATCCGGATGAAAAGCGGAAAGAGGCAGTGGTGAATTACAAAGCCGCGAAAGAAGCCTTGCTAAAACAACTGGACGCGCTGAACGAATTGATCGACGAGGAGGAGTGGTGAAAAGGAAAGCGATCACGGTGGTAATGCTGTTAGCTTGCGGAGTGGCGCTGGCACAAGGTGGAGATGTGTTCCTCCCTCTACCCGGAACGCCCTGTGATTTCGTTGACACCGAAGACGAAATCAATGCGCTCAGTGTGCTGCGATATGGCCTGCGCAGCGACTCGGTATATCGAAACCTAGGGTACGGATAGCACGGACATCGGCATTAACGCGGACCAAATAGTCGTTGCGACCTGGGGCGCTCAGAGCGGGACCACACAACCACTTGATCTCGCAGCACTGCACGCTTGCGTCAACTACTTAGGCAACGCCCCCAATCCAACTCCTACTCCTACTCCAACACCGATGCCCACGGCGACGCCTACACCAACACCGACACCCACACCGAGCCCAACTGCCACGCCAACTCCATCGCCCACGCCGAAGCCGTCGCCCACACCGGTGGTTTGCCCGCCGGCTAAGACTTTGCCAAACGGCAAATGCAAAAAGAATTAAAAGGAGCCGTCAACGTCATGACTAAGCCTCAACTCACCGCCAAACTCGACGAGTGGGCCAAAAAGAAAAAGCGCGTCGACCGCATCAATGCTGAAGCCGACGCGAGGCTCGAGCCCTTGCTCAAGGTCTATGAAGCGAAGGCCGAACCAATCAATGCCGCGCGCGACGAAAAACTAGCGTCCCTGCTCACGGAAATGGAAACGCTCGAACAGGAAATCCGCGCCGCCATGCTCGCGGCCGTCAACCTGGACGGAACCAGCTCTCTTCCCCAGGCCGAAAGTGGCAACGCCGTCGCGCAACTCAATACCGAACGCCGGCGAGAGATCGATACGGCGGCCTTCATGCGCGCCGTGCCGCCGCGCCTCAGGCTGGATCCTGCTTACATCGGCTGCCTCTCTGTCCTTGTCGGTAAAGCGGATAAGTTTCTCCCGTCGCCCATGCTCGCGCGCCTGGTGCGGCCGAAACTAACTCATTCCGTCACGCTTACACTCAAATCCGAGTGAGGCTCCCACACCGGGCGACTCATATACCGGCGACGACTCATATACCGGCCCCGCTCAGCACGCCCGATGGAAGAATTGCCAACACTTGGAAAGTTTCTCAGACGTGAATTGAAAGGCGTTTGGTGTCCGCTTTGCCGGAAACACATGACGCTCGACGGTTTCGACATCACCGAGCACGACGACGGGACCTGGTCCGCCGACCCTTCCGTCATCTGTCCGTATTTTCCGTGCACCGCGAACTTCTATATCACGCGATCGCGCGCTGAATTCTGTTTCCAGTTGCCAAAGCCGAAGACCAAAAGACGCTGAATGCTCGAAGTGCAAACGACAACCGAAGGGAACATCGCCGGCGTTCTTTCGCTGGCGCGACAGATTCGCTTTGCGGCCGTCGCGGCTGCCACGGCCACAGTGAAGGAAGCCCAACAGAACGTTATCGCGGCCATCAAAGAGACCTTCATCACGCGTAACCCGTGGTTCGAACCAGCGAACCGGCTCGGCATTCACTTCAAGCCCGCGACGCTTGAGGATCCGTCGGCCGAACTTTCAACGAGCGCCTACTTCCTAATACCGCACGAGGAAGGCGCACTCAAATCTGCTCACGATGGCCAGTTCCTCGCGATCCCCACCGAAGAGATCCGGCCGGACATTCACCAGCAGATCCCGCGCGCGAAGCTTCCGCGAAATCTGCAAGACGCGTTCATTATCAAGACTGCGCGCGGGCCCAAACTCTTCCAACGGATCAATCACGAGCTGCGCATGGTCTATAACCTGGTGCGCGAAGTGAAAGTCCGCAAACAATCGACCGTCATTCAGCCGACGATCGACACCTTCCAAAACCGTTACCTCGTCAACTTCAAAACGAAACTTCAGGAGGCCTTAAGGACAGCAAAATGATGCCAACTACACCACCGCCAATGACCCCGCGCGCCCTCGATCCGATTGTGGCCACCGATCGCGCAATCGCAGACCATGAAATGACAGATCGCTCCGTCGCCAGTGCCGCCAACGCCAAACCCTTCGATCCGAACCCGGATCCACTGAATCGACGTGGCCTCCGCCACTTCGAAGCTTCCGTGCGTCGCACCGAGCGCCAATCTGCCCGTGCGCGCCGGCGCGCGATGCTCGCTCGCTAAAGTTCTCAACATAACATGCCGAGATTTGATGACGACGGCCCGCCGCCACCTTTCGCCTGGATCGAAAAGATCGCAGGTGAAAAGCGCCAGGCTGTTGTGCTGCGACTAATTTGTCGCGGCCTCGATCGCGTGTCGATTCACGCCTACGCGCACGCGAACGGCTGGAAGGAAGAGCGGGGCGACCTCGATCATTACATCGAAGTCGCAAATGAAGAGCTGAGTAAAGCTGCCGGCGAAATCGATACTGAGATCGAGTTGGGCAAGGCCCACAAGCGCCTCGACTTTCTTTACATGAAAGCAGTGGAAGGCAAGGGCTTCAAAGTTGCGCTCGACATTCAGAAGGAAATCAACAAAATCCTCACGCTGAAAGTGGCAGCCAGAACCAAAACTGCACCTGTCCCTCAACCGAAAACGCGACTAAAAATCGTAGGAGGTCAGAAGTCAGCGCCGACGCGCGCAAAACGTTCTGTCTGACTTCTGCCCTCTGACCTCTCCGCAATGCCCGAACAAGCAACCTTTTCAATTCGCGAGCTCGCCCGTCTCACCGGCTGGGACCGTAAGAAGATCTCCGCAGTCTTCGCCGAGCTGGGCGAAGGGCCAACGCTCGAAGAGATCGTCGCTGCCTTCATTGCCAGCAAAACTCCGGAAGCCGCGCCCGGTCTCTTCTCGCAGTCTGAATTCTCACGCCTCACCGGCCTCGATCGCGCCACCGTCGCCGATCGTCTGGACACCGTCGCCTCTCATCCCGGCCCAAAGAATTCCAAACTCTACGCGCTCGCCGATGCCCTGCCGGCCCTTATTGCCGGCCGCGACGTTTCACTCGACGAAGCAAAACGAAAACTCGCCAGCACCAAAGCCGAACGCGAAGAGCTCGAGCTGTTTAGAGAGAAAAAGAAGGTCGTCGACTACATCGAAGCGCGCACCGAATTTCAGGAAATCTTCAAAGCCGTGCACCGCCGTTGTTCAATCCAATTCTGGCGCGAACACTCAGCCAAACTGGTGAAATGCAAAACTGCCAGCACACACGCCAAACTTGGCCAACAACTTCAGGACCAGATCTGGAATGCCCTCCGCTCAAACTACAAAACTCTTACAGGAAGCGATAAGAGCAGCAATTCCTGACGGCGGCCTCACCGTCTCGAGCTGGGCGCCCGCCAATCGCGTTCTCAGTCCCGAAAAGACCAACCCCGAGCGCACCGGCCCGTGGTCCAACGACTACGTGCCGCACCTGGTCGAGATCATGGACTGCTTCACGGACGTCGATTGCGAAGAAATCATTCTGATCAAATCGTCGCAGATCGCCGGCACTGAATTCATTAACAACTGCGTCGGCTTTGCGATCGATATCGATCCAGGCCCGATGATGTACCTCGGCGAAGACGAAGGAAAATCGAAAGCCTGGCTAAAAGAATATTTCGATCTTATGGTCCGCACGACCGTAACGCTCGGACAACTCGTTAGTGACGGCCGCGGCCGCAAATCAGAGAACACTCAATATGCGAAAACGTTTCCCGGCGGGCGCCTGAACGCCGCCTGGGCCACCTCGCCGGCTACCGTCTCCTCGCGCCCGGTCCGCTATCTGTTCATCGATGAGCGCGACGCCATGGGGCCGACAAAGGAAGGAGATTCGACCTCGCTCGCGCGCGCGCGTACCAAGACCTTCAAGGGAAGCCGGAAGATCGTCACCGTCTCCAGCCCGCGCAACCGTCTCGAAAATCCTCCCGAACTGCCACCGGAAACGCCGCGTCGCTCACCCATCGAGCACGAGTACTACACCAGCGATCGCCGCAAGCGCTGGATTCCCTGCCCTCACTGCCAGGAATTCCAGGTCCTCGCCTGGTCAGAAGACCGATGCTCATGCCCGCCGGCCGACGAACCCTGCGCCCTGAAGCATGGCCATGTTCAGTGGGACAACGACGATCCTCAGACTGCCTATTACGTTTGCGTGAATGGCTGCC
Organism: bacterium; assembly: GCA_040003695.1. GTDB lineage: Bacteria > Acidobacteriota > Blastocatellia > Pyrinomonadales > Pyrinomonadaceae > PSRF01. The sequence continues at coordinate 3,604 of JBDUCB010000433.1, read as the reverse complement.
AGATAACGGAAGAGGAACGACTGCAGATTCTTAGCCGCGGCGAGTGGCGCGCTGAAGCGCCGTTTCGCGGCCGCGCGGGTTTCTGGATTAGCGAACTCTATTCCACCTTCTCGAGCCTTTCGGACATAGCCACCGCATACCTGGAAGCGAAGCAGGACCCGAGCGGCGAGAAGATGAAAGCCTTTTTGAACACGCGCCTCGCCGAAGCCTACGAAGAACGCGACGGTGAAATCGATGCCGACGATCTGATCGAACTCCAGGAACAATACGACTCGACGCTAATCCCGGAAGACGTGCTCATCATCGTCGGCGCCGTCGACGTGCAAAAGAACCGGCTCGAGCTGGAAATCAAAGGTTACGGCCTCGGGCCAAACCAGCCGGACAAGAGATCGATTGTCCCCCAGTCCTGGGGACTCGAATACCTACAGCTCGACGGCGATCCGGAAGGACCGGACGTCTGGCGCGAGCTGGAAGAGAAACGCGCGCAGGTTTACAAAACCCCCAGCGGGCGAAATTTGAAAATCACGGCTATAGGGATTGACTCGAGCTTTCTACCCAGTCGCGTTTACAAATTCGTCCGCAAGAATCGCGGCCAGGGTTACTTCCCGGTGCGCGGCGCCAACACACCCGGACTGCCGCTAATCTCGAAACCAAAACTTTCCGGAGACCCGCCGCTGCGCGTCTGGCCAATCGGCACCGACACGGCGAAAGACTCGATCGCGAACCGGCTCGAGCTGAAGGATTCGACGAAACCGGGTTTTTGTCACTTTGGCACGCACTACCCCGAGTACTACTTCAAACAATTGCGCGCTGAGAAGCCGGTGGTTCGCTACGTGCGCGGCCGGCCGTTTCGCTGCTGGGAAAAAATCAAAGACTGGTACCGCAACGAGGCGCTCGATCTGTTTGTTTACTGTGACGCCGTGCTTCAGATCGCGCTGCGTGTGCTCAAAACCAACTTCGCCACACTTGATCGCCAGGCCGCGGCCATGCGCGAGACGTTTATTGGACCAGCTCACGGTCCCGCTCAGACATCCGACACCCCAGACGCCACACCCGATGAAGACGACGACGATGATGCGGACGAAGTAAGAATCCGCATTGGCCGCCGTCCACTGCTAAACCGCCGCCGGCTGCTGTGACTCAAAACGTTTTAAGTCGCAAACAACCATCGGCGAAAGTGCCATAGTTCGTCGCTGCAGCACCCGACTTGAAACGTTTCGAGTCGCCCTAACCCCTTACCCCTTACCCGCTCGAGGACCTCAAATGCCCGAGACAACTTTTGCACAATGGCTGACCCACCGCTTCGGCCTCACACTCAAACAACTAGCAACTGCCTTAACGGAAGTGTTGCCGGGGCTGGGTGAGACGATCTCCGAAGCCGAGCTCGAGCTAACCGACGTTACAACCGCCAATGCCTCGGCGACCAAGCATGGATTGCTGAAAAAGCTTTCCGATGCAGCCGGAGATTTTCTTAATGGAAAAGGAAATTGGATCAGCCTGGACACCGACGGCACGCTTGCCGCCAATAGCGATACAGCCATCGCCTCACAAAAAGCGGTCAAAGCCTACGTCGACGCGCGCTCAGAAGCGATTGGCTTAGTTTCCAGCGATGAAACCACGGCCCTCACCACGGGCGCCGCGAAGATTACGTTTCGGATGCCGTATGCCTTCACCGTGACAGGCATCAGGTCTTCCGTAAACACCGCTTCGTCCTCTGGGTTGGTGACGGTAGATATCAATGAGGGTGGCACCTCAATTCTGAGCACAAAGCTCTCGATCGATGCGAATGAAAAAACCAGCCAGACGGCTGCGACCCCGTCCGTCATCAGTGATTCGGTGCTGGCAGATGATGCCGAAATCACCGTCGATATCGACGCTGCCGGCACCGGCGCCAAGGGTCTGAAGGTTTGGTTAATCGGTCATAGATGAGCGCCCTCAGTGAACCTGTCAACTGGAAAACTCGCCTCGCTCCTAAGTTAAAATTATGCGAATTCTCATCATCATCAGTCTCCTGGTCCTTGCCTCAATCAGCGCCAGCGCACAAACAAATAAGAAACTTGATAACAAACTGTTTGCTGTGTCGAGTGCAACCTACTGGGCAGGCACGTTTGCGGACTGGGAAAGCTCGCAGGGCCGGATCGAGTTAACGCCAACGCTGCGCAATAAACAGGGCGAGATCAGCGGTCCAAAGTATTTCGGGATAGCTGCTGGTGTATATGCAGTGACGTTATTTTTAGAACGCAGGCACTCACGAGTTGCGAGCATCCTGCGCTTCACGTTTGGCGGCGGCCATTTTGTTGCGGCTGCACATAACTACCACACGCGGTAAGATGGGCGGAATTCAGGGCTTGAAGCTCTCGCGCATAAAGTGAAACTGCGAACCTCACAACTCAGCACGCTCGCCCTCCTGGCGATCATCATCGGCCTCGCGATTGGCACGCTGATTGCGCGCGTGCCTGATGCGAACGAGCAAAATCAGAAAGCTGCCGAAGGCGTGGTTCGCTCCTGGAATGCCGCCGTTGAAACTTTCGACGCCGAGGACGGGAACCTTCACGAGCTGCTTGACTCCTACAAACGAAACCCGCCCGGCCGTGTATTGCTCACTCCCGACGTGCGCGCCGCCCAGAAACAGCGCCGCCTGAAATTGATCGAAGAGATCATCCGCTTTCACCAGGCTCGCGTAGAGCGGCTGCGTGAACTGGCCAGTTACGAACAAGCCCTTCAATAGTGACAAGTGACAGGTAACAAGTAACAAGCCTGTCACCCGTCACCTTCCCTCTCATGAGCGACCGCCCTCAATCATTCCCCACCGAAATTGCGATCGGGGAAACCATCGTCTGGGAGAAAGATTTTGACGATTACCCGGCCGCCAGTGATGGATCAGGGTGGACCGTCACTTACTACATTCGCGGCCAGAATGGCCCGGGCGTCGACGTCGTGGGCACCCCTTCGGACCTCGACGGTACCATTCACGTCTTTACGGTTTCAGCCTCCGCCTCCGCCAACCTAATCGCCGGCCGTTATGACTTTCAGGCCCTCGCTGTCAAAGGCTCTGAGAAATATCGAGTCGATGAAGGCGACGCCAAAGCCGTTGCATCCCTGGCTGCCGTTATCTCCTCCAGCAGCTACGACGGCCGATCGCCCGCCAAAAAGATTCTCGACGCAATCGATGCGCTCATGGCCGGCAAGGCCACGGTGGACCAGCAGGAATACATGATTGGCGCCGGCGGCAGCCAGCGCATGCTCAAAAAGATCGACCCCGTCGCCCTGCTCGAAATCCGGAAGTACTACGCGCGCATCGTGCGCCGCGAAAACCGCCGCGGCCGCGGCAACGTGATCACCTACGCCCAGTTTGACCCCGCCTAATTCATGCCCCCGTTTTTAAGAAAAACCCTCCGCTACCTGGGACTATCGCGCGCGCCACGCCGTAACTATCTAGCTGGCCGGCGCACGCGGTTGAATCGCGGCTGGCCGACGCTTCAGCAGTCGGCGCAGTCTGCCGTCTATCGCGATCTCCGACCGATGCGCGCGCGTATGCGCTGGCTCGCCCGCAACTCAGACCTTTTCAAAAAGTATCTCTCGCTTTACCGGAACAACGTCGCCG
>JBDUCB010000033.1:0-9510 GCA_040003695.1 bacterium | reverse complement strand
CGCCGGGTAGAGACCGAAGAACAATCCGACCACCGCCGTGATGCCGATGCCGATCGCCACCGACCAGACCTGCACCGCCGCCGGCAGCGGCGACAGCTTGCTGATGAGCAGCGCCAGGCCGAACCCGAGCAGCGTGCCGACGACGCCGCCGAACGTCGAAAGCGTCACCGATCCGGTCTTGGTCCGGTGCCGGGAACGGGGGCATTGATGTCGCGCGCGCGCAGCACATGTTGAATGTGAATGCTGAATACACCCGCAAACAGCGTGAAGCGATATGGCAATTGGCGTTCAACCTGCGCGCCGCCAAGGTAAACAACCGGGGCGCGCAGGTCGTCCGCAACCCGCCAGGTAATCTGCCGTGGAATAGCAGTCAGACTGGCCGCTGTGGGCACATTTGGAAATGCATCCAACGGCGATGCGGATGGATCGACGAACTGTCCGCCCGCGTTATAGAGCGACACTTCGCTAACAAAGAACTGCTGCTGATTCACGCCATTGAAGCGATTTGCCTGAAGTGTGTTGCCTTCTCCAAAGCGGTTATAGAAGACGCCGCCGCCAGCGCGGATCACCATTTTGGGTGGCTTCGTGCTATTGGCTGCGCCGGGCGACCACGCTAATGCAAGTCGCGGCGCAATGTTGAAGTTGCTGCTGATGTTTGACTGGTTTTCGTAACGCAAGCCATAGCTGAAAGTCAGATTGGGCCGCATACGCCAGTCATCCTGAGCGTACACGCCAAAGTCCAACTGTGAAACGCTTGCCTGCGGATTCCCGCTGGCGATGTTGAATTGCGAAGCGCCACCGCCGCGCCGGCGCACGTCCAACGGCGAAAGATTGTAAGGCGCACTGCTGAACAGAATCGTGCGGCGATAGTGTTCAAGACTGTCAGCAAAAACCGGCTGGTTAAAAATAGGATTGTTGTTCGCATCCAACGCCGGCACCAGCCCGCCCGCAAACGTAAACGAACCGCCAAAATTATTAGGGTTGATGTCGGTAATCGAGACGCCGCGTACGCGTCCGCCAAACTTCAATGCGTGGCTGCCGCGCTGCCAGGCAAGAAAATTTGTTAGTTCCCAACGCTGCTCTGTGTTTGTGACCATGCCTACCTGAGATCCACCGCTGATAAACGAGCTGCTGACATTAATCGTAGGGCGGGTTATGTCACCATTGCTTTCAGAACGCTGCCGAGTAAATTGAAATCGCGTCTCGTCGATCATCGCTGCATTCAGCACAGCAGTTTCCGTGAGCTGAATGTTCTGTTGCGTGTTCGATGAGTTGTACGCGCGCTCGGGCAGCGAAAAACCACCGACGCCATTATTGTCAATGCTGGAATGATTGAAGCTGTAACGCAGAATCAGCGTGTTGTTGGTATTGAGTTGATAATCCACGCGCGGGCTGAAGGTGATGGTCCGGCGCGGCACCACCACACCAAACCCAAGCTGAAGCGGATTCAGATTTGCATCCAGAACAGTGGCCGTCACCAGCTCGTTATCGTCCGTCTCGCGGCGCTCGAAATCAACGAAGTATGACGCCTTCTTTTTAACTAATGGACCACCGAGGTTGCCACCGTACTGCCGTACTTGAAAAGGCGTGCGCCTCGCTGCGAAAGGATTACGCGAGTTCATACTTTCGTCCTGAAAGTTAAAGAACATGCTGCCACGCAGCTTGTCAGTGCCGGGCCGCGTAAGAATGTCGATCCTTCCCGACGGTTGATCGTTTTCGGCTGCGAAGGGATTCTGATTGATGCGAATCTCGCGGATCGATTCTTTTGGCGGTAAACGCCCGCCTGAAAACCCGTCAACGAAAATCTGTCCGCCGTTGGGTCCAACTGATGGCCCTGCGAGTGCTTGCAACGCCGCCGCCAGCTCGTCTGGGTCATCGGGTAAAGCATCGAGGTCTTTCCCGGTAATCAAAGTTTGATTGGCATTATTGGTTGATTCCGTGCTCAGCGGTGTTTCCGCTGCGACCGTAACCTTTTGCTCCTCAATCGTGACCTTCAGAGTGAGATCTAAAGACTTTCGCTGTCCGGCTGCGACATCGACGGAAGTCTCATCAGATACCGCAAAGCCAGTCGCCGAAACGCGTACTGCGTATTTCCCAGGTGCCAGTCCACTCAGCAAATAAAGGCCCTCGCCATTGGTCACTGCAGTCTTTTCAACGCCGGCGGCATCGGTAACAGTTACGGTGGCGCCAACAATCGAGGCGCCGAGTTCATCTGAAACGGTGCCGCGCAATGTTCCTCGCGCTTGTTGGCCAAACGCAATTGCCGCCGACAAAACCACAATCAGTAATGCGCTAAACCCGTGTCGCAAAAAATTCCTGGAAACGTTCATAATCAGGACCTATTGGTCAGACCTTTGATTGAATTCTAACTAGGGCAAGCCGATTCCAAATTGAATGCCGCTGCCCAGGCCGGCGGACGGATTCGGTGCTGATTGCCCGGGAGCCTGTTGTCGTGCCGCCAACATGTTAAGCAAAGTATCGGCTCCGGAAATAACGCTGATCGCCGTCAAGCGAGTGGGGTCGGCGCCTTTCGTGCTGGATACAATGATGGTATCGCCTACCTTGACGTCGGCAATTGTGATGGTGGGCAAACGTTCCAGCATGTCCTGAATGTTCATGCCGCCGCCACCCATGCGCCCGCCACCTGCGCCGGGCCCGCCGCCCGATGGTGGACCACCCTGTCCGCTGTTTGACCGGCTAGCCGCTGCCGGTGGTTGAGCACCCGCGCCGTTTGCACCTTGCCCGCCCCGCCCCATCGACATCATGCCGCCCATCTCACCAGCCGGCGGAAATCGACGCAACACTGCGTCTTGCTTAACAACAATAGTCAGCGGCTGCTTCGATTGCAGATCATTGATCTTAACTTCACCGGTCGCGGCATCAACAGCGGTAACTGTGCCGGCAACATTTCGGAAGGAGCCGGTAACAACTTTTTCCGGCGTGAACGACGTTCCGTCGGCGCTGCGTTCGCCCAGCGCGCGCAGTTGATCGCCAACCTTGAGTTCCGCAAACCCCGCCGACTTGGCGTCAGCAAACTTTATCGAGTCGGGACCGTAACGCCGCATCTCTACTTTGTCAGTGACGGAGATGTTTACGGACTGTTGGCCCATCATCGATCGGCTGGAAATCGTTATCTCTTTGGTTTCGGGTTTCAACGCCGTGATGATGCCGAGTATGCCGCGACGCTTCCATTCTGCTCGCTCAGCTTCCTGCTTCTTGGCGATGTCCGCTTTGTTCATAACGATCAGGGCAACGGCGGGAACGGATTTGTGATCGTCAGCTACTTTGCCACGAGCCCACACGCGATCGCCTTCACCGACGTCGGCAAAAGTAATTTTCGTTGCGTTGGTCAAGGTCTTTTCACCTGGAGCCAGTCGCATGTAAACGGTCTTGTCGCCGAGCGCGACTGTAACCAGCGAACCCGCATCAGTCTTGACGATCAGCTGTCTCCCCGCGGCATCAATCACCTTCACTTCACCAATCGCGCCGTTCGGTGTTATCCCGGCATCGCCGGGCTGCTGAGCTGGGGCGCTGGCGCCACCCGTCTGCGCATTGGCAGCGGGACTTGCGATCAGTAGAAACTGTAGCAGCACGAATGCGAGAAAAAGCGCCTTCATTACTCCTCCAAACTTTGCTATGAGAACAAACGCGGGGACTGCGTTGGATCGAATGCCCGGTCGCGGCGAAACTTGCGCTTGTCCCCGTCTGTTACGTGTAAAACGCGGCGAATGTTCTACTTAAGTTGTCCGATGCCACCCTCGAACCAAGGCAGGTTATTCCGCGATAGTCACGCCCCGTGTTCCAAAAAGTTGCACAAATCCCATACTTCGTGCATGAGAAAGCTTTTGATGCGCGAGACCTGTGATTCGTTCATATTTTTTGGCCGTCTTCGAAGGAAATTGCCTAGGCTTCATGAGGTCGCCGCCAGCCAACCTTGTAACGTGCGGTGAAAGCCAAGCCGAGGCTGGTTACCAAAATTAAGGTGACGACAAATGGCCAAATGTAAGGCAATGACGAGAGGGTGATCCAGAAGACTGTTCCGGCGAGCAGCGCAACCGCCTCAGAATTTCGACCCAGCTTCAGAAATTTCCGTTGCAGCCAGCGACCCGTAGCGGCGTAGATCATCACTCGTCCGAACAGCGCTGCAATCAATATCAACAGCAACGCCATCAGACCAAGCAAAGCGCTGATCGGAGCAGGTAAATAACGAAGCGCAAATGGCACCCCAATGCCAATTACCAGGGCGCCAATGAAACCGATTACGGCCACTCGCAAGCTCGTCAGTTGCAGGCGTGCGATCCCGCGACTGATTGTTCCCGGCATTGCGGCTGTCAGCGCAAGCGATACGATGAACCAGAAAAGCACAGCGAGCAGGCGAAAGCCGATATACGCCGCGGACCATTTGGGCGCCAACAGATCCGCAGGATTGCGCATTATGTTTCGCAGCTCCTGTTCATAGCCTGCATACATGATTGTCATCGCCTGAGGATTGCGATTCGGGATTGCATCAACGTGATGATAGGCGCCGCCCACCACCATCACGTCGCCACCGATGCGCGCGCCTTCGAGTTGAATCACCGAACCACCGATTGCCGCCACATCACCTTCCACGACGCCCCGAACAATCAGGTCGCCTCCGAAAGCGATCGCGCCGTTTTTTACAGTCCCATTAATTTGCAATGAGTGTCCGACGGCGTAAACGATCGTGTTCGATACGCCGTCCACTATGTAGGGCGTATCAGTCGGCTGAGGCGGCGGCGGATTTTGCGCGTGTATCGCGCTTTGCATGCAAGTGAGCCCGATCAGTAATAAGCAAGACTGGAAAAGCATTCGCAGCAGAGACAGATCAAAACGTGGCAAAAGAAGCGACACGCGGGGTCCCCAAGCGGGCACGCTCGGGGTGCCAGCAGTCCGCGTTGTTGATGTGGATAGAAGCATGCGAACCCGCTAATCGAGAACGCGAGTTCGGTGGTAGCGTGATATCAGAAGCGTTAGCAGAAAAATAGCAACAGCAAGCAGCAGCAGGATTCCTAAATCGGCAAGGTTAGCATTGGCAATCAGTCCTCGTCGGAAGACGCGCGCCAAAACTGAAAAGCCGGCCATTGCATCGTAAATCGTCTTTCCGAAAAGGTTTATTATTCCAAACGTAGCCTTAAAGAATGATTCGATCCCGGCCAGGGCAGCGCGGCTCGATGCGACCCCTAATAAAGCAAACGCAACTAACCCCAGGACGATGCAGTAACGCAACGCCCGGCGATGTTCCGCGCGATCCCGCACCCCTCGCATATCATTTTCAGCGTGTACAGCTACTACTTTTGCAAAATTCAGTGGCACGTCCAAATCAAAACGATTGGCCAGTGCCGTATCGAGTTCACGCATGAAAGTGCGGTGCGCGCGCAGTTCTGCCGCACACGATTCACAAATGCTTACATGATGTTCAAGGGCTAATCGATGCGCAGGCTCGAGTTCATCGTCAACGAAGGCGGCGATGTGGTCGCTCTGACAAGTGTTATTGTCGTTAATCATCGATTTCGAAAGCTAAACTCCAGTAATCCCGCGCTGTAAGAATTGTTGGCGCATCATCTCACGCGCCCGAAACAAACGATTCTTGACGGTGCCCAGAGGCAACCCAGTCACTTCGACGATCTCTTCATAAGTCAGGTCCTGCGAGTGGCGCAAGACGATAAGCTCGCGATAGGCAGTTGGCAACAGACGCACGACCGACTCAATTTCCATGCGGCGCTCTTCGCGCTCACTCTGTTGCTCCGGACTGAGTCCCTTACTTTCAATCGTAAGTTGCTGCGTTTCGCTTTCGGTTCCATTGTTGATTGAGCGTTCGCGGCCGGCATTGCGGCGCAGATGATCGATAGCGGCGTTATGCGCAATCTTGTAGATCCAGGTGGAAAACTTAAACTCCGGCCGGTAACGCGAAAGCGACGCGTAGACCTTGATGAAGATCTCCTGAGTCAGATCAAGCGCGCAGTCGTAGTCTCCAACCATGCGGTAAACGTAAGCAGAGATCGGGCGTTGATAACGCCGCACCAATTCTTCGAAACCGCCTTCAAGACCTTGTGCGGCACTGGCGACCAACTCGCGATCAGCAGCGTTACTTAAACTAAAGACGTTTGGGGTGGCTGACGTACTCATTATGCGGAGGTATTACGATTAAGAAAGCGCAGATGTTTCAAGCTCACCTGCACGATTGGAATTTACTGCCAGGACAAAGTAGCAAGTCCCGCCGGCGCTGCTATCGAGTCAAAGCTTAGCTGGCGGGTCGAGAGCTGTAAACCGAGGTCGTCGGCTTCCAGCGGACGCAGATCAACGCCGAGCGTATCGCGAACAATGCTGCTAATGCGTTCCTTGCTCATTGCCTCGCCCACCACCAACAGACGGCTGAGCAAGCTGCCCGCTTGTTCGCCATCGCCCGCTCGCTTATCGCGATAGAAGAGCAGCAAGCGGTACAGCTCGTCTTCACATTCGTCCGGCGCGCAGACTACGGTGCGAATTATCAATGGCTGCTTGCAGCGAAAAACTACTGCTGTAAAACCGGTGTCCGACGTACTAAGCAAGAGCGCGTCTTCCCTGGATCCATTCACCGTGAGCCACTGGCCTTCAGCTACGTGACGCGGCAGGATCAAACCCGCCCGCCAGCCTAATAAAGCCAGCACGTTTTCATACTCAGCAAGAACTGCAGCACGCGTTCCCACCATCAGATAACGATCCCTTCCCTGCGCGTCCGGCGGCAGGCGTTCGCGTGAGAACGATAATTCTTCAGTTGGCACACCAAAGCCGCGCTCGACTTTCCAGGTGAGCACTTCCTGAAGCTCAGCATGCGAAGCGGGTTTCGATTCCAATGTCATGATCAGGCTGCGACTGGCGGCGTCCGGCAAACTGACCGACCAACGCTTGCGCTGTAATAGACCTGCGCTGGTCGCAAGATCCCTGAGCGCCGCTGCGAGTTCAGCCGCGTCGGAAATATTCGGCTGGTCAAAGCTTGGGCCAATGAGGGATTCAGGCAGCGAGACTGTGGCGGCGCGTTTTAGCGTACTCATGCCCTTGCCACGCTCAAGCTGAACTACCGTAAGCAGACCTTTTTCAAAACCGATCGCGTTCGATGGATACCAGGGAGAAATTAATTTTGAAAGAGGATTAGCCATTTTACGATTGCTGATTGCAGACTGCTCACTTCCAGTACAGCTAGTAATCAAGGTGAATCTATTCAAGAGATGCGACGATCTGGAAATCCGCAATCACCATTCATTGTACGGCGTGCCTTCTGACGAAACATCGCTCGATGAGCTGTGCACGTCGGTCACGCCTTGCTCGGCCGAACTCGAGTTTGGATCGTCGCCGGTAGTTACCGTCCAGTCTGCTTGCCCTGTAATCGGATCTTTCGGCAACTCACGCATGTATCCTTCGCTCACCAGTTCGTCGAGTGATTGCGGCAGCTTCTGTTTGTCGGCGGCAAATTGATCGATCAGCGTACGTAATTTGGAGAGATCATCACGCAGCACTGCTTCGCGTGTGGCGAGAATCGTTTTTTGATACTGCGGCAACGTGATAGCCGCAAGAATGATGATGACGGTGATCACAATCATTAACTCCAGCAGCGTAAAGCCGCGAAAGCCAGAAGGCAGACGGCAGTAGGCAGTAGGCAGAAAACCTCTGGTGCGACATTCCCTTGCCTGCAGTTTTCTTTCTGCCTTCTGCCTTCTGCTTACTGCCTTCTTTGGTTCACCAGTCACTATACTTCTCTCCATTCAGCGCTGTGTCTTTCGACTTTGAACGCACATCGAAAACATTTTCGCCTCCCCATGAATCCGAGTCAGTAGCGTCATAGCAGGAACGCAAGTCCCATTCTGCCTTGCCTGTAATCGGATCAATCGGGATACCACGCAGATAAACCTTTTTCTTGGTAGAAAGCTGACTGTCCAATACTGAGCTTGAATCACTGCTGGACGTGCCACCGCTTTCTAAACCTCTTCCTCCCCTGGCCGTAGCACCGCGCGGCACCACATTTACGCCGCTAACCAGTGTTTCGAGATCCGGCGGGTAACGATCGGGATTATCAACCCCAAAAATGGTGCAGTCTGACATCACCACTTTGCTGCGTGGATCGATGTAGGTTGAACTGCTCATGCCCATTCTACCGGTATCGCTACCTTCGCCACTGCCAGTGTTCGTGCTTGTGCCAAGTCCGGTGCAGGTCATGCCAACCGTGTCGCGACGAAACTCATCAATGGCGGTGCGCATCTCGCGCAGCGTGTCCCTCAGTTGTTGTTCTTTTTGACGTTTGACGGAAAGTTTCAGCAAAGGAATAACGCCCATGGTCATGATCGTTAGCACTGTAATAGTGATAACGAGCTCGATTAACGTGAAACCACGCTGACGCTTTTTCCTCATCACATTCGAAAGCGGCATAGGTAACATGACTACGCGGCGACCGGAAAGCTGAACCGCTCTCGTCTCGTCGCCGCGTGTTAAACTGCTCGGACCTTGCACTGCGCGCATCAACTCACGTTACTACTGTTTTACCGTTGCGTGAATCGCCGGCAAGTCCAGCGTCACGCTGCTCGCATCGGTTGCCATAAAGCGGGTGGCATCTTTGTCGAAAACCAGGCCCGCATCTCCTGCGGATAAGGCTTCGACATCGATGAAAAGCCACAGTCCGGAGTCTTTCAACGAGGCGGCGCCATGAAGATTTGAAAGCGAGATCAAGCAGACGCCTGTCGAGTCGATCGACTGAGTCATACCCGGCGCGCCTACCTTGTTGCCATTATTGGCCGCCAACTGCGTACCCGCTGAAAGACCTTTTATCCTGATAACTTTCGGATTGAAACGCAAAGCCAGCACCGCCATCGCGAGCGATGCATCGGACGTCAGCTCGAGTGCAAAGCGACGCGTCTCGCGCACCCGCATCACAGCGTCCGATGGAGCCATTATTAACTGAGCCGACTTGTTGTTGGCAGTGACGGAAGTTAACGCTGCCTCAACAGGCCGGGAGCTGCTGGTCAGCAGTACTACTTGCGCATTGGTATTGAGATTCGTATTCACTGCTGCAACTTGCGACGCTTCGGAATTGCTTACGAGCGATTTCGGAGCAGGCACAAATGCCGGCAGCTCTTCCGGCGACGATTGCGTTTTCGCGACTTGGGAATTATTAGCATGCGCCGCTGCCGCCGGGTTGGCGAACCCCGGCGTGTTGTTTGTTGCTATTACGTTTGTGCCAACGTTCGCAACAGGCGGTGTATTGGTGGTTGGGTTCGATGCTTGCGTTGCCCCTACATTGTTCGCTGCCGGCGTAATTGTTGCCGGTTCGAACGAGGGCTTCGGACGAGCCGCGGCGTTTCGCCGTTGCATGTTGGCGGCTGCCAATTGTTCTTCGCGATCGGCGTCGCGCAGCATGGCCTCAAGCGAACCGGTTGTCGGCGATTGAAGTGTTCCGCTGGGACGCATCTCTTCATCGCGTGGCGTCACTGCTGGCGCGCGCAGCACGCGAGGAGTAACGGC
>JBDUCB010000036.1:0-2870 GCA_040003695.1 bacterium | reverse complement strand
AAGCTTCAGCTTGAAGCCTTACGAGAACACGCAAGCTAAAGCTTGTACTCTAAACGATCTCACGGAAGCCTTACCTTAGCCACTTCCTCCTCAGGTGAATCGTGCTGCGGCGTTACACCGACGCCATGTTTGTAGGCGAGTTCCCCACCTAGCCAGCCTGAAATCGAAATCAAAATCACACCAAGCAACGACAGCAGGAATGGAATTCGCAGATGGTAATTAACCCAATGCGCGCCAATCTGCATGCGAAAGTACAGGCTTATCGCAAATACGATCAGCGCGATGATATTGAAGCGCGCGTGCCAATTTGCAATTCGCTTTATGCCGCTGTCTCTGATGCTGAGCCAATCGATGATACCCGGCACAGCAGCTGCAACTGCGCCGATGCATCCCGCGGCCAGCATGAATTTCGAGATCAGGTTAAGACTGGGATTGCGGAAGGAATAAAAAACCACGTCAGCGGCAAACGACGTGGACCAAAGTGCAATGGGAAAAGGAATGAGAATCGGATGAACCGGATGTCCGCCGATGCTGGCCTTGCTTGCCATGGGGAGATCCTCCTTTCAGGAGAAGAACGCAAGGAGTTGTCGAACATTTATAGCGCAAACTGTCGGTTTAGGGTAACCAACCAGCTGCGGGATGCAATCAAAACATGCCCAGTTATTCTGTTCTCGGCATCCGCACGCGTCAAGGTTAGATTGTCGAAGCGGCGGGTACACCGCTTTCCGCCAACGCGCGCTGGCGCGCAAAATGATCTTCGATTTCCTGCGCCGTCTTCTTGCCAACAAAAGGCGTCAATTCCATCGCCGAAGCGGCTGCTATTCGTTGGATGGAACCGAAGTGTCGCAATAAGCGGCCCTTGCGCTTGTCACCAACGCCGGGAATTTCCGAAAGCTCTGAAGTAAAATCGCGCAGCTCGCGTCGCTTGCGATGATAGCTCAAAGCAAAGCGGTGCGTTTCGTCTCGTATCATTTGCAGCAGACGAAGAATCAGCGAATGCGGATCGAGAAAGATAGGTTCGTGCTCGCGGCCTTTCACCAGCAGATAAGAAACCTGATTATGTTTTAGCGGCGGCTTAACTACGCCCACCATTGCGATTGCTTCCAGGTCGAGTTCGCGCATTGCCTCTGCGGCTGCAGCAAGCTGGCCCTTGCCGCCATCAATCATAATTAGATCCGGCAGTGGCTTTCCTTCAACCAGCACGCGCCGGTAACGTCGCAATACCGCTTCGTGCATCGACGCAAAATCGTTGGCGCCTTCCACGTCGCGAATACGAAACTTGCGATACTCCGCCCGGTTCATCTTGCCGTTATCGCAAACGACCATGCCGGCAACGTTTTCGGCGCCCTGGATATGCGAAATATCAAACGACTCAATGCGCGCTGGAAAGCGCGGCAATTCGAGTGTCTCCTGCAACTCCTCAAGCACCCGCTTCATATCTGGTTTTAAAATACGGAAGCGCTGTTCAAAGGCAAGCTTGGCGTTTTTCTCGCCGAGGTCTATCAGGTCGCGCTTCTCGCCGCGCTGCGTGTAGTGAATCCTCACACGCCGGCCTTTTCGTTTCGTGAGTGCCTGTTCCAGCAGCTCGCGATCTTTGAAATCCACCGGTACGTGAATCTCTTTCGGCACGTAATCGGTGGCGTAGTACTGCGCCAGCACCTCGCCGAGAAATGAGGCGGGATCGAAATCGTCTTCCGGTAAGTCTTCCCAGAAGAATTCGCGCCGCCCCACGATGTGGCCCTCGCGCATGGTGAAAAGCTGCAGCGCCAGTCGCGGCCCTTCGCGATAGTAGGCAAAGATGTCAACGTCGCGATCGGGTGCAGTTGCCATCTTCTGTTGCTCGGAAAGTTTGATTACGGTCTTGCGCAGGTCGCGATACTTGGCCGCCATCTCGTAGCGCATCTCTTCGCTGGCCTGGTCCATACGTTCGTCCAGCGTGTCTGCCAGCTCAGTGTTGCGACCCTCAAGCAACAGGCGCACATCACGCACTGCCTCCTGATACTGGTCCGCGGTGCACAAACCTTTAACGCATGGACCAAGACAGCGCTTGATGTGATATTCGAGGCATGGGCGCGGCGCCTTACCGTCGATCTCGATATCGCAGGTGCGCAGTTGGAAAGTTCGATTGATGACGTCGATTGTTTTGCGCGCCATGCTGGCCGGCAGGAAAGGTCCAAAATAAAGCGCGCCATCTTTCTGAATGCGACGCGTGATCACTGCCTTGGGAAACGGTTCGTTGATGGTCAGCTTCAGATGCGGATACGACTTGTCGTCTTTTAGATTGACGTTGTAACGCGGCTTATGTTTTTTGGTGAGCGTGGCTTCGAGTATCAGCGCCTCGACTTCATTGTCAGTAACGATGAACTCAACATCGGCGATTTGCTTGACGAGCGCGTCCGTTTTTCGATCAAAAGGCCGCGCCTGAAAATACGAGCGCACCCGGCTGCGCAACCGTTTGGCCTTGCCGATATAGATGATTTTGCCGGCGCTGTCTTTGTAAAGATAGACGCCGGCTGAGACTGGTATTTCCTTGAGTTTTTCAGCTAATGTCACTGGTTTTTATTACTATAGGCCACGCTTTACGAGTGACATTCTAACGCACCAATACTGTGAAAACCACGAGGGCAAAGATTCAGCAGCAACTTCGAAAGTCTCATGGTTGGGAAGGGCGGCTTGCCCCCGCTCCTAATCTTAATCTTAAGGTGGTGGGATTCCGCCGCGCTTCTAAGCCGGGGGCGAGCCCCCTTTCCCAACCCTGAGATTCCAACCGAGATAATATCAATGCTTTTTCCCTTCACTCTTCCAGTTAATTGCACATTCGACGCCGTTGGCTTTGGTCTCAACGCCGTCGATCATCTGATCGTGGTGCC
>JBDUCB010000218.1:0-9624 GCA_040003695.1 bacterium | reverse complement strand
GCGCCGGAAGTGGTGCGCTCTACACCTACAAATTACGGAGGCGACATCGCCGCCGCTATTAACGGCTGAATTTGTTTTTGCTGAAGGCGTTTGCGCTGGCGCGGACGCCTTTTTTTTTGCGTTAAGAGCCAACAAGAGCGACGTCAGTAACAACTTACCAATCAAGTTGGCGCTTATCAGCCCAACCGGCTCGGTATTGCAGGTCGCAGACAGCGCGAACGGCGTAGCGGTAATCAGTGCGCCGGTAACACAATCCGGAACCTACGTTGTCAAGACGATAAACCTGAGTGTCGGACCAGTGCAGGTTTGGACTGCGACGACGCCGACCGTGAAGAGGTAGCAAAACCAGAGAAAATTAGCCGCGGATCTACGCAGATAAAACGGATCTGAAAAAGCAACGGGAACGGCTCAAGCATTCATGTTGCACTTATTCAGATCCGTTCTTATCGCGTTTATCCGCGGCTGATTATTATTCGCTTAAGCGATTTCTACGGGAGGCTCAGCTAGACTTGCAATCGCCGAGATCAATTCCTTCGGTTGCACTGGTTTGGGAACAAACATATTGAAGCCGGCAGATAGCGCTCGCGTTCTATCCTCGATGCGCACGTACGAGGTTAGCGCGACTGCGGGAATGTCACGGCCGTTGCCAATTTCCATTTGCCGAATCTTGCTTATAAGTGAAAAGCCATCTTCGTCGGGCATCGCCAGATCTGAAACCAGCACGTCCGGCGTATACCACTCCAGCATCTCGAGTGCCTCGGGCGCTGACGTTGCAACCTGCACCGACGCTTTCGATTCTTCCAACACTACGCTCAGAATCTGAAGCGTATCAGGATCGTCATCAACCAGCAGCACGCGCACATCATTGAGTTGTGGCACGACGGCAACGTTTGCATCTTCAGCCTCGGCGGCCAGACGTCCGGTCGAGCGAGTGCGGCCGGAAGCGTGTTCACGCGACGGAGCCAGCGGTAACTTCATAATGAAAGTTGCGCCTTTCCCTTCGCCTTCGCTTTCGGCCTTGATCGTTCCTCCGTGGAGCTCAACAAGTTGACGCACGATAGCCAGGCCCAAACCGAGCCCGCCATGCTGGCGGGTGCTGGTGCCGTCGGCCTGTCGGAATGGATCGAAAATAAAGGGTAGAAACTCAGCGCTGATGCCTTGCCCTGAATCGCTGACACAAAGCTGTGCGTAACGTCCGGCGCGTTCTACCGTCACCTCAATGCGTCCCCTGGTCGCAGTGAATTTGATGGCATTCGCCAACAGGTTCCAAACCACTTGCTGCAAACGGTTTGAGTCGCCAATCGTGTGACGCGCCGACGGATCCAGCGTCACAGCCAGTTGAATCTCTTTGGCGTCGGCGGCCAACTGCACGGAATCAATTGCCGCATTGATCACCGCTGCCAGATCAACAGGCTCGTTTTTCAACTTCAGCTTGCCGGTAATCATGCGCGAAACATCGAGAATGTCTTCAATAAGTTGTGCTTGTGACTTGGCGTTGCGGTCGATGGTTTCAACTGCTCGGGTAATCGTGGCCTCATCCAGCCGGCCGCTGCGAAGTAGATGCGACCAGCCCAAAATCGCGTTAAGCGGTGTTCTTAACTCATGTGAAACAGTTGCCAGAAATTGGTCCTTCATGCGATTAGCAGTTTGCGCTTCCGAGCGCGCCATCTGCTCGCGCACGAGGGCAAAGCGCAGAGCTTCTTCAGCACGCGCGCGCTCCTGAATTTCGTTCTCAAGTGACTTTGCCTTCTGTTGTAGTTGAGCAATCGCGCGTAGCCGCGCATCAGGATCTGAAAGTCCCGCATAAGCCTCAGCGGGAATTACGCGGGAGTGGGCGGTGCACACATCGACGTGCGGGGCCAAAAACTTCTCGCCGCCAAATCCGTTCATCGGATAGGCGCAGAACAGCGAAAACGAGTGTGCATGTTGTAAATCGTTCCAAAGCTCCTCCAGCCGGATCGCCCCCGTGTAATTACCTTCAGCCCAGAGCAGCGCCACCATCTCACCAAAGGCCCGCACCCGCGTGCGCCCATCGGTCACACTGGCAATGATGCCTCCTAAGACTTCCCGGAAGCGTTTCGGTTCAGGCGACCCGTCCACCATGAATCGTGACAGTGTGTCGGCTGCGTCAAGCGAGACATACTGACCGCTTGTTTTCGCGCTGGTTAGATCCAAACCGTTGGCAAGAAGCAGTTCGTCAAGACCTTCACGATGCGTTTCGGTTGCGATTACGATCGCGGCATCATTCGACTTGATTGCCGAGCCTATGAATCCACTCAAGGAGTTCAACAAGAATCCATCGTTCTCATAGAACTGTACGAAGTGGTCCGTGTCGTTCATGTGGGACCAATGTGACGGTGGCGCGAGGTCTAACTTAGCCATATCCAAACGATTCATCTCAATTACTTCGTCGATCGAAGTCTCGTTGTCATTCATCTTGAAAACATTCTCCGCGCGAACTATCGCTTATCTTTCGGTCATGCTCGAGCCGGACCTGTGTAACTTGGCAAGGGGCGTATGATTCTACCAATCTCGGGCGAATTTGCATCTATTCGCGGCTCACGCAATTGTGGAATTTGTGTGTTGTGATTGCCTTGAATTTGATTCATGTTCGGTGAACTGAGCAATTGTTACACAACTATTACCCGCCATCTGCTGATTTGGGACTACGATTAGGCTATCCCTTCAACCAACGTCTCCCTTATGCCGAGGAGGTTATTTTGAAAGTTCTATTAGTGAATCCGGAGTTTCCCGATACCTATTGGAGTTTTCGTCACGCGCTGCCGTTTGAGCACAAACGATGCGCCTTTCCACCACTCGGGCTGCTGACCGTCTCGGCACTGTTGCCGAAGCAGTGGGAACGTCGGCTGGTGGATTTGAATGTGCGCGCGCTGAAACCTTCAGACATCGAGTGGGCGGATATTGTTTTTGTTACCGGCATGCTGGTGCAGAAAGAGTCGGTGCACGAGGTCGTCCGACGGTGCAAAGCCTTGGGT
This sequence comes from bacterium, assembly GCA_040003695.1. Lineage (GTDB taxonomy): Bacteria > Acidobacteriota > Blastocatellia > Pyrinomonadales > Pyrinomonadaceae > PSRF01. Next base: position 6,628 of record JBDUCB010000218.1, on the reverse strand, counting down.
AAACGCGTCGCGCTTGGTGGTCCATACGTAACTACCACAATCGAAGACCTGCCAGACGTGGACCACATTTTCCTTGGCGAAGCTGAAACGACGTTGCCGCAATTTATTGAGGACCTGGAGAAGGGAAGCCCGCAGCGTTCGTATCAGGCGGCTGAGCGCCCGCCGCTTTCGGCCACGCCGGTTGCTGATTTTCATCTGGCGGATCTCAAACGTTACAGCTCGATGTCGGTGCAATACTCGCGTGGCTGCCCTTTCAACTGCGAATTCTGCGACATCATCGAAATCTACGGGCGCGTGCCGCGCACCAAGAGCAATCAGCAGATGCTGGCGGAACTCGATGCTTTACGTGACCTCGGTTGGCGCGGTACGGTCTTCATCGTTGATGACAACTTCATCGGCAACAAGAAAAATGTTAGACAGCTTTTGCCCGCGCTCGCCGAATGGCAGGAGCGCAATGGATATCCCTTCTCGCTGTTGACCGAAGCGAGCGTCAATCTGGCCGATGACAACGAACTGCTCAACAATATGCAACGCGCTGGTTTCACGCGGGTGTTTCTGGGAATTGAAACTCCCGCTGAAGAAAGTCTTAAAGAAGCGCAGAAGTCACAGAACCGCGGAAACCTGCTCGAGTCAGTGAAGAAGATTCAAAACCATGGGATGGAAGTAATGGCTGGTTTCATCGTTGGGTTTGATAACGATCCCGACGACATTTTTGAACGGCAAATCAATTTCATTCGCGAGAGCGCGATCCCGCTAGCTATGGTTGGATTGCTAACCGCGCTACCCGACACACAGCTTTGGCGCCGGCTGGAAAAAGAGGGCCGTCTGCTGGGGGAAAGCACGGGCAATAACACTAATTGTTCCCTGAATTTCGTGCCGAAAATGGATCCGGCCCGCCTGGTTGCCGGTTATCAATCGATCATGCGCACCATCTACAACCCGAAGGAGTATTACCAGCGCGCGCTCGATTCGTTAAAGCGGACGCCAGTACCAAGCTGGGATCCGAAACCATTTAATCTGGTTCGAGACCTGGCGTCGTTTATTCGGCTTACACTTAAGTTAGGCGTGCTGGATCGCGAGCGGAAAGAATTTTGGCGCTTCTTTGTAACTGCAATTGCCAAACATCGCGCGCAGTTTGGCGACTCGATGCGACTGGCCGCAATGGGCTACCACTTTCGGAAGCTGAATGAAGCCTATGGTGAATGAAAGCTAAATAGAGGTCGTACTGGGCAATGCGCGGTTCTCACCGAGCAAGTTTTCCAAACGTGAGGTTTCTTCTCGCGAGGCCATCAGCTTAACTTTTTTAAGTTCCGGCCCCTTGATTCCAAAGAACGTGGCCATTTGAACAAGCTGCCTTGGATCCACGAAGTCCTTCCGGTCAGAGCAAAACTTTTCCAGGGCCGGATCAAACTCGCGACAAGTCATCGTCTTGGGTAGTGTTAGGCCAAGAAAGCAACTGCCGTCTTCTCGGAACTGCAAACAAAATTCACAAACTTTCAATTCACACTTCTTTCATTTTCCCGACGACGTCTCGAGGCGGGCGGCCGTCTCGACTTTAACTGGCGGGCAACGCCCGCCTCTAAACAGCTGGACACGCGGACTCACATTCAGTGTCCAACTGGTATGCGCTGAAAGCGTGCTTTGCCTTCGGGGTCCTGCCATGAAATATCCAGCACGTAAGGTCTGACTGCCCCTGCTATTACTCTGAGCCGCTGCAATTGATCATGAGCGGCAGCAACTATTTTTCCATTAATCCAGGTTTTATGAGACAGAACGACATTCTCTTTTGGCCGCACGGAACTCAGTGCCTCGAACTTGATATGAGCTTGCGAAGGGCCGCCACCCGGAGTTTCCTCGTCTTTCAAAAACACCGTCAAAACTTCGACGCCCTTAAGCGCGTGGTCAGTGGCGTTCGTCAGCTCCAATAGAAGATCAGACTCAATCTCGACAAATCTAATCGTAAAAGGCTTTTCAGGAGTGCCAATCATTTTTTCTTCTTTCTGGTTTGGCGAATCTTGTCGCCCTTCTTTTCACTTGCCAGCGCGAGGACTTCACCCGTTTGACAGTTAAGCGCGCAACAAAGTTTTTCCAGCGTGTCGAAATTAATGCCGAGTGCTTTGCCCTTTTTCAGACGCCAAAGAGTGGTGTGACTAATACCGGTTTCTTTAGCGAGCCAATAGAAGGTCTTGCCGTAGCCGCCCAGCAACTCGTTCACTTTAATCTCGATCATGAATGTTGTCCTCGCATGAATGAACCATATTTACCACATATGAAGGATATTGTCCATACGAGATATATTCCATAGTTGACACATATCCTTCAATGCCGTAAACTCGCTGTGAATCGAGTCTGCTTACTCCTTTCTCAGCTTCTCTGGAATCACCCAGACCACCTGAAGTGCACAGCCACTACAACATGATCAATCTTTATATCAAAGAGCGCCAAATCGGAGAGGTGACTGTTCTTGATCTGAAGGGCAGGGTAAGAGTTGGCGGCGCAACGGTGGCCCTGCACAAGTCGTTTCGGTCATTGGTACAGGAAGAAAAGATTCTGATTCTTTTGAATCTTGCCGGCGTCACGCATATTGATTCAAGTGGGCTTGGCGAGCTTATCTCCAGCCACATTTCGGTCTTTAATAAAGGTGGCGAGATCAAGCTTGTTCAATTGACGGAGACGCTACGTGAATTGATGTCGGTAACCAAACTTCTTACGATTTTCGATGTTTACGAAAACGAAGCCGACGCTTTACTCAGCTTTGGGAACCACGTCCTGAGAGTCAAAGAGTCCAAACTCTTTTTTGTTTAAAGCGCGGGGCGGGGATGGCACACCATGAAAATCATATTACTAATCACCGTACTCGAAAGTTTGGCTATCACTTCCTGGCTGATTTTGCGGCGTGTGAAAATTGAGTATTCGAAAATCCCTGCCGCGGACGCAATGATTCCAGTCCTGAGCAAGGCTACCGGAAAGTCCCAATTGTCCTCGCTTGATGCGTCACGCTGGAGCTTTATCAACGGCTGGAACGTAGAAGCCCAGGCCGATGATCGAAGGCTTACCCTTGGCTCCGTCGCCGGGCGAGACGGATCAGCGTCCGCACAAAGATCCTTCGCGCGCCGGTCTCATCAGCGCAGCTTCAAAGCCTGGTCGCAAGCGAGACACGACTAAAGCGCTTCAGGAAGCCAAGCGACGAATTGAGGTAACTGAATGAGCTATGCAACCAAGAATTTAAAAAATGTTATAGCATCGATCGCCGGCCTTATTGTGGTTGCCGCTATCGCTATCTGGCAGTTTTATACCTACGTCACCTTCAAAGACGCCAACGGTCTGCTTAACGCTGAGGGCGGAACAATTCATCTCATGTTGGCAATCATGATGGCCGTGTTTGCCTGCTTCATGGGTTTTCTGGTGTTTTCAGTTTTTCTGCGTCACGACACCGACGATGATCTGCACATTACCTTCGCGCCCACTCCGAAACATTTATCCCAAAAGGTGGATTTGCTATGAGCGCCTTGTTTGCGATGCAGCGTGCCAATGGCGACTGGTTCGCGCTTGATGACGACGGACGGTTCCGCGTTCCAATTTTTCATGACAGTAGCGCTGCCATGCTGGCCCGATCGCGCGAGACAGGCATGGAATGTTTCAGGCCGGTAATACTCGATGAGAAAGCCTTCAAGAATTTAACGACAACGGATGGCGGCAAAGCCTGTTATTGGCTAGTCGAAGATCCGTTACTAAAACTTAGCCGCGGTCGCGCGCTGGATCATCAGGAACTGGCGCGCGTTATGCGGAACGGAAATACCCCGGAGTAACGAAACTCTTAAATGATTTCTTCATGCGATCACTGTGGAAGAATTTTGCCGTTCTGGAAAGTACGTTGTTCGAACTGCAAAAAGTCGGCAATGAATTGGCTGCAGGTTTTGGTGCTAGCCGCAGTGGCACTACCCACACTATTTCTGTTAGCCAGGCTTTTGTAGCTCGCTGACGGAAGTAATTTAAGGCGAAAGCTTCGAGAAAAACTAAATGGCTGGCACTAATAAAAAAGATGATAAGGCTTTAACCGGCGTCGCAAACGAGGGCACCTGGCCCGGCATAGATTCACGGTTTCGCCTGATAATTGTCGCCGGTTTGCGGGCGAAACAACTGCTGCATGGTTCAAAGCCCCGCATTGAAACTAACAAGGGAAGGCGCCGAAATACGAGCATCGCCCTTGAAGAAGTGAAACGTGGGCTGGTCCATTTCACCAGGACTAACGGCGACGGAACTGTCAATCTTGATCTCGCCGAACCTGAGCTGATCCCAAGCGGTCATGTCCTGGGAAAGAAAAACCGCGCAGCAATTGTCACTTTGTAAACTTTTATTTTTTTGCGTCAGGGAAAAACAATGTCAGCAACGAATGGAATTCGTGTCTATACGCAGCTCGCAGACAAAGCGGCGAGTGATGTCGATCTCTTCTATAGCCGCCGCGGCAATGGACCAATTTATCGTTGGAGCTATGAAGAGGCGAAGAAACATTGGCGCGTGCTGCGCATGCACCTTTCGGACTTTGCTACACATGAACTCTGTTTAGCCAGTTGGAAATCTGTCCCCGACCAACTGCAAACGCAACTGGCGCAGCATTACGTCGAATAGATTTGAGTCGGCGCGGGCAAACATGTAACTTAGCGGTTGATGGCCGCGCCTGATCCTGATTCTTTACCTTTCAAATCCACTCCCAGCAAGAACACCCACTCATCATTTTCCGCTCTGCGCCATCGCGATTTTCGTCTGCTTTGGTTGGGACAAATCGTGTCCGTTACGGGCTCGCAAATGCAGTCGGTCGCAATCAACTGGCACGTTTACCTGCTGACGAAATCCGCCTTCGCACTTGGCATGGTAGGATTTTTCAAGGGAGTTCCAATCGTTCTTTGTTCGTTGATGGGTGGGGTGGTTGCCGACGCAATGGATCGTCGGCGCCTGATGATTGCAACGCAGACAGTGATGCTCGTGAGCGCCGCCGCGCTTGCGTTGGTGACCGTGGCAGGATTGCAAACCGTCTGGCCCATCTATTTGTTGACTGCAGCAGCCTCAGGCGCAACTGCTTTCGACATTCCGGCGCGCCAGGCGCTGATGCCGACGTTGGTGCCGCCAAAGGATTTTCCCAATGCTGTCAGTCTCGGTTTAATGGTTTTCAATGTAGCGATGATTGTTGGACCGGCAATTGGGGGCTTTCTGCTCGCCAGTCATGGACCGGCAGCGGTCTACGGGATTAATGCAATCTCGTTTGTGGCCGTCATCGCTGCCCTCGTGGCAATGCGCACCAGTGGGCGCGTAACCGAAGAAAGTGAACAGGCTAACCGAGTGAGTTATGCAGCTTTGAAAGAAGGCTTGGCCTTTGTCTGGCGCACGCCGGTGATTGTGCAAACCATGACACTGGATTTCGCCGCGACTTTTTTTGCTTCTGCAACCGCGTTGCTGCCGATCTTTGCGGTTGAGATTTTGCACGTCGGTGCCCGTGGTGTTGGTTTATTGGCAGCGGCGCCGGCAGTTGGTTCAGTCTTAACCGCACTCCTTATCGCGCGGATCGGTGGCTTTCGCCGGCAGGGAAGGATCGTTATTTGGTCGGTTGGGGTTTTTGGGCTGGCGACTGTTGCGTTTGGCATCTCGCGCGTTTTTTGGTTATCGCTTCTGATGCTCGCGATTACCGGCGCCGCAGATACCGTGAGCACGGTATTGCGACAAACCATTCGTCAATTGGCAACACCGAATCATTTACGCGGCCGCATGACTTCAATCAACATGGTCTTCTTCATGGGTGGGCCGCAACTCGGCGAGGTCGAAGCTGGTGTGGTTGCTTCGCTCATTGGTGCCCCGCTTTCAGTAATGATAGGGGGCGTCGGATCGCTGCTTTCTGCGGTTATCGCCGTTTTGAAAGCAAAGTCTTTGCTTAATTATGAAGGTTCTGACCGCGCATGACTGAAGATTGGACGCCGAAAGAAACGAACACGCATCAGGATCACGTGATTGCGCACGTGATTGGTGCGACCGTGCTCGGTTATTTCGTTTCCGATGAAACGCTGCATATCTTGCTCGATATCGGCTTTGTTTGGACCATGTTCGTTGACGGCGAGATGGGCTTACTGCCGCATCCGGTGGCGACGGCTGAGCTCGAGGTTAATGAGCAGACGCGCACCGAAATTCGGGCCGACATCGATGACTTGCTGACGCACAAACTGCACGCTGAAGATTTGCAACACATTACGCAGCCGCAGATCGAATGTCTTATAACGGAAGTCAACTTTTTTGCCAGCGGCGATCGGCGGCGGCTGGTAGTGACAGGCGAGCAGGCGAATCTTACAATTGAGACTTCAGTTGAAACCGCGGAGATACGAGTTTATGAGTTTTGAAGAACAACAACCTGAGACAACGGAGTCGAGTGAGTTAACGGATGTGGTTCGTGCGGAAGACGAGTTTCTTCAGGAACGTCTTCGCAAGGACCTCGGACGTGAACCAACAGCGGAGGAGCTGGACGAATGGCTGCGCCAGCATACGGAAGCTTATTAAGAAGTGAAGAGTGAAGAGTACTGAGTACTGAGTGATGAGTATGTTACATGCCTACCCAAGCGCGCTAGTTTCCAGTTTGCATCTTTGT